>CAOOJO010000126.1 GCA_948496895.1 uncultured Acetatifactor sp.
ATATCCGTGGGAATTCTCCCCCAGGTTCAGCATGTCGCCCAGAATCGCCACCTTCCGGGTATCCGCCAGCGCCAACAGGTCTAAAGCCGCCCTGACGGAAGCGGGATTGGCATTGTAGCAGTCGTCGATGATGGTGTGGCGGGGATGGCTGATGATATGGGTACGGCCGCTGACGGAGGCCACCTTGCCGATTCCCGCGGCAATCTGGTCATCGCTCAGGCCGAACAGCCCTGCCACGCAGGCCGCGGCGGCGGCGTTGAGCACCATGTGCCTGCCGGGCTGGGGGACATGGACGGCGAGCCTGCGGTATCCGGGCCAACCGGCCTGTGGCGATGCGGCATTTGTTCCCGCGCAGTCCCGGTCAGAGCGGGTCGGTGCCATCAACAGCGTGGCATCGCTGCCCCATAGACCTCTGCTTACTATGTCCACCGCCGCCACCTCCTGGGAGGGGCTGCCCCCCAGTCCGAAGAAATGGGGCTTATGCCCCTTAATTTCCGTCAGGGCATTCAGCTTGTCGTCCTCGCCGTTTAAACAGATTTCGCCATCTACGGACATGTAGTCGAAAATTTCCGATTTGGCCCGGAGAATCCCGTCCCTGTCCTTCAGGTTGTTCAGATGGCTCTGGCCGATATTGGTCATCACGCAGACGTCCGGCCGGGCCATCTTGCTTAAGCGGTGCATCTCCCCAAAGTCGCTGATGCCCATCTCCACCACGGCCAGCTCATGCTCCCCGCGGATGCGCAGCAGGGTCAGGGGCACGCCAATCTCATTGTTCAGATTGCCCTCCGTCTTCAGTACGCGGTACTTTTCCGCCAGCACCCCCGCGATGAACTCCTTGGTGCTGGTCTTGCCTACGCTGCCGGTGATGCCTATGATTTTTACGGAAAGCTTTTTTCGATAGGCCTCCGCGATGTCCTTTAAGGCCTGGAGGGTGTCCTCCACCAGGACGTAATTGCCCCACTTCTCCACAGAACTGCCCGGCTGCTGCCCGGCCATCGCTGCCCCATCGCTCTCTGCCTCCCGCGCTTCCTCCGGTCTCTTCTGGGTCACCGCCAGCGCCGCGCCCTTGGCAAAGGCGGCGGCTATAAAGCTATGCCCGTCCACCCGCTCTCCCACGGTGGCGATGAACACCCCACCCGGCTCCACGGCCCGGGAGTCGATGACCACAGAACTGACATATGTGTCACCGTCTGCCCCTCCGCCCTGTACCACCAGCTTCCCGCCGCAGGCCTGGGCTATCTCTCTTATCGTCAAATCCATCATGGCCTATCTCCCATCCTTTCCCTGTCTCTTTTCTTATGGAACCGCGCGGAAATCGAAGCAGTTCCTTATGCCCGGCCCTGGGCCATCCGCAGAATCTCCTCGCAGAGCTGCCCGAAGTCCATGCCCACGGCAGCCGCCTCCTGGGGAAGCAGGGACGTGGGCGTCATCCCCGGCAGGGTGTTGGCCTCCAGGCAGTAGATTTCCCCGTCCCCGCTCATGATGAAGTCCATCCTGGCATAGCTTTTCAGGCGCAATACCGCAAACACCTGCTCCGCGATTTCCTGCATCCGCAGGCTCTTCTCCTCCGGGATCCGGGCAGGGCAGGTCTCTACGGTGGTACCGGCCTGATATTTGTTCCGGTAATCGTAGAAGCCCTCCTTGGGGGCCATCTCTATCACAGGCAGCGCCTTCCCGTCCATGACCCCTACGGAGAATTCCCTGCCCTTGATATACTGCTCCACGATGGCCTCGCTGCCGTACCGGAAGGCCTCCTCCTTGGCCGCTTCATATTCCGAGGGGTCATTGGCGATGCAGACACCGATGCTGGAGCCGCCGCAGGATGTCTTCACGATTCTGGGGTATGGAATATCCTCTTTCTCCCGCTCCCCCTGCTTCAGCCGTATGCCCTGGGGCGTGGGGATCCCATAGGCCCGGAACAGGTCCTTTGTGATGCCCTTGTCCATGGCCAGGCAGGAGCCCGTGAAATCCGCCCCGGTGTAGGGGATGCCCAGCAGGTCGAAGCATGCCTGGATCCTGCCGTCCTCACCATTCGCCCCGTGCAGGGCCAGGAACACGCAGTCCGCCTGGCCGCAGATTTCCAGCACATTTGGTCCAAAGAACCCTCTTGTACCGCTGCTGCGCAGTGCCTTCACGGCCTCCAAATCCGGGCATTCCTCCCCCACCGCGCTTACCTGAGCCGCCCAGTCCGTCTCCTGTTCGAAAATCCCTTCCGCATCCCCCTCATACCCTAAGTACACATCCAGCAGAATCGCCCGATGCCCGTTTTTGCGAAATGCTCGATATATCATGCCGCCGGTGCTCAGCGATACGTCCCTCTCCGAGCTGATTCCCCCTGCCAAAACTACGATTTTCATATGAAGTCCCGCCTTCCCTTCCTTCTCATGGGCGCCGGGCGATACTGCCACGCCCCACCCGCGCGCCATCCTACCATTCTATTGATACTTATTCCACTGCCTGCCGATACATGACAGTCAGCCATGCATCGGCTTTTCCATTATACTAGGAATGAAAAGGAGAATCAACCGAATTTCACAGATTATGCTTCTGATAAATGCCTGAAAATTGTAAAAAAGGCAGAAAAAACAGCCTGACGAAACTACCGTCAGACTGCCTCCTTCGCCTCGTCGGCCTCATATGCGATTTCCCCATCGATGATGGTATACAGCGTCCGGGTGAACACCTCCATGGGATTTCCGGTGAAGACCGCGATGTCCGCGTCCTTCCCCACCTCCAGGCTGCCCACTCTGTCCGCCACGCCGCAGATGATGGCGGGGTGGATGGTGATGGCCTTATAGCCCTCCTCCAGCGCCAGCCCCGACTTCACCGCCAGCCCCGCGCACAGGGGCAGGGATTGGATCAATGACACCGGATGGTCCGTGGTGATGGCGGTCATGACCCCCGCCTGGTTCAGGACGCCCACGGTCTTGAAGGCCATGTTCTGCACCTCGATCTTGCTTCTGCTGGCCAGGTCGGGGCCTACGATGGCGGGAAAGCCCTCCGCCGCCAGCTCCTCCGCGATCAGGTGCCCCTCGGAGCAGTGGTCCAGGGTCATCTTCAGGTCGAACTCCTTTGCGATCCGCACTGCCGTAAAGATGTCGTCCACCCGGTGCACATGGGCCTTTATAGGAATCTCCCGGTTCAGCACGGGCAGCCAGCATTCCAGATGGAAGTCCTGCTGGAAATCCTCCCCGTTTTCGGCCGCTTTCCTCTTCTGCTCCCGGTAAGAGAAAGCTTTCGTCAGCTCCTCCCGCAGCATGGCGGCAATGGCCATCCTGGTGGAGGGGCTTTTCCCCTGGCCGGAGTAATTGACCTTGGGATTCTCCCCGAAGGCCACCTTCATGGCCGCCGGGGCCTTCACCACCAGGTCGTCCACCCGCCGCCCTCTTGTTTTCAGGAAGGCGAACTGACCGCCCACCACGTTGGAGCTGCCGGGGCCGATCATGGCCGAGGTGATGCCTGCCCGGACGGCGTCGTCGAAGGCGGCGTCCATGGTGTTCACGGCATCGATTGCCCGCAGGTAGGGGGTGACGGGATCCACTGTCTCGTTACAGTCGTCCCCCTCCATGCCCTTCTTCTCCTCCGTGATGCCCATGTGGCAGTGGGCCTCTATGAGACCCGGCATGACCAGGCCGTTCCGCGCCATGATGACCCGCTCGCCGCACGCGGGATGGACGGCTCCATCCCGCTTTCCGATTTCCGCGATTTTCCCGTCCAGAACCCGGACATACCCATCCCTGATATCCGGGCCGGACATGGTCTTAATCGTACCGCCGACAATTATCATACTGTCCTCCGCTTATCCCTATTGCAGCAGCACTTCCGGATCCACAGGAGCGCCGTTCAGCGTAAGCTTCAGGTACAGATTGCTGCCCTCCACGCTGAAATACTTGGTGGGCGCGGCGATGAACCCGATGACCTGGCCCGGCTCCACATAGCTGCCCTCCATCACCTGTATGGCATCCAGCTGGCCGTAGGTAATCTGATAGCCGTCCCCCAGATCTACGGTAAGGGCATGCCCGATTTCCTCATTCTCGAATATGGCGGTGACCGTGCCGTCCGCGCAGGCGGTCACAGCGATTCCCTGCTCGGCAGCTATCATCAGGGCCGGATTGTACTTGAACTGATCCAATGTGGAGAAATAGACGCCGCCGTCCATGCTGAAGGGAATCAGCACCTCGCCGCTCACGGGACGCAGCAGCCCCTCGCTCTCCGCGAAGTGGGGGATGGGCGCGGCGATGGCGCTGCCGTCGGCGCTGTCGGCATTCTCCGCAGCTCCCGCGTCCTCAGTGCCGCCAGCCTCCTCCTGGGGCGCGTCCGGCGTGGCAGTGGCATCCGCGTTGGTATCCGTCCCTGCCTCCGGCTTCTCCTGTGAAACCTCCGGCTCCTGGGCGATGGTATCCTGGCCCCCTATATCCTCCGGCATCTCGTCCGCGGCGCCGTCCGTCAGCCCCGGTATGGTCACCAGCGGGGAGCCGGCCTCCATGGGCAGATAGTCCAGGTCGTCGTCCTTTCCGGCGACTTCCTTAGAGGCGCCTGGATTTTCGCCTTTATTTGTGTTGTTTTTCGTATCGTCCTTCTCTTCCACCGGCTTGTTCTGGGCGATCTCCTCGTGCTTGTCCTCCACATTGTCCTCCAGGGCCGTGAAGTCGATGGTGTAACCGTCGCCCTGCTCCTCCGTGTTGTTGGACTTCATGTAGATCCCCGTCATGGTCAGTGCCGCCAGCACGAACACCGATGACGCGATCATGATGGTGCGCTCCTTTTTCGCATTGTTCCTTCTGTTTTTTCTCATAGCTGCCTTCCCTTCCTTCTTCTTTCAAAGCAAACTGATATTGATATCCAAATATCCCAAAATCTGTGATATTCGTTTTCTCGCTAACAGTTTGCCCTAACGGAATGGAATTATGCATGAAAAAAGACAGCTTCTCTTCCCGAAAAGCCGTCTTTCTCTGATTTCGTATCAAATTGATGCAAGCTTAAGCCTGAGCCTGATATTTCGCTACATCCACATGCTGTACCGTGCCCGCCGCGCCGTTCTCGTAGAGGAAAATGCCGCTGTTTCGGATGGCACCCTGGGTCTGGCCGGAATTGCCTTTTAGCGTAAAATCCGTGGAAACGTTCTGCAGGCAGATGGCGCCTACGCCCTTATCCGCCAGCCTGTAGAGCACATCGTTGCCATCCTCGTCCTTGCACCAGATCTTCAGCTTCTCCCAGACGGCATCGTTCTCGTCGATCCAGCCGTTGCCGTCCTCATCGTACTGCGCCAGGTCTGCGAAGCCGTTGCCGCTGGCGGTGCCGAAGAGCTCGCTGCCGTCGTTGATCTGGCCGTCGCCGTTCTTGTCCAGGGCCAGGTATCCGCTGCCCGGGCCCAGCTGCGATATCTCGTCCAGCTCCCCGTCCGCGTCTATGTCGAAATAGAAGGTCTGGTCGGAGAGGGAGGCGATGTCCGTGTCCAGGTTGATGACCAAAGGATCGCACATGGTGAAGCCAAGCTGCAGGCTCTCCATATAGCGCTCCTGGACGGTGCGGCTCATCCCTACGTTCACATTGAACTCGATCTCCCTGCCGTCCGCCGTGCGCACCTTGCCCACGGTGGAGAAGCTGGTCTCCTCGGATTCCACTTTTATCGTCTCGTTCACATAGGAGAGCACCCGCATATTGGCGATG
The DNA here is from genome assembly GCA_948496895.1 of uncultured Acetatifactor sp. Lineage (GTDB taxonomy): Bacteria > Bacillota > Clostridia > Lachnospirales > Lachnospiraceae > Acetatifactor. The sequence continues at coordinate 5,671 of CAOOJO010000126.1, forward strand.
TTCCCAAAGGACAGGCCCTGCAGCCCGTCCTGGACCAGGCCGCCTGTGCCGTCTGCGTTCTGGGCGCCGGAAGAGGCATTGCCGTTCTGGGCATCCATAGCGCCGCTCCCGTTCTGCTGGGTCAGGGACTCATAGGGCGTCATGGCCCGGTTCTGCCCCCACTGGCCTAGGCGGTTCCTCCTGGCGGAGAACAGGATGTCGTAAATGTAGCGTATGGTGGTCTGGCGGATATTGGCCAGGGTGTCGCTGGCGGAATTCCTGACCGCCACGTTGGAGCTTCTGCTCTGCAGGCGGCCCTGCCAGTCCTGGAGCGTGGCAGACTGGCCCGCGCCTGTCCGGGCATTCTTCCCATCCGCTCCCGCCGTGCCCCAGGCATCCGCCGAGCCGCCGCCCAGGGCAGTGTCCAAGGCTCCCTGGCCTCCCGACAGGCCCCCTCTCATCGCTGTTCCTTTCCATATGGTAAACCTTCTCATGGAAACAGCCGTGGAATGGTAGCTCCTGGAGGACGCCATTCCCACTGTACCGGAATCAATCTTCAAATTTTTCCACTCCTTCATGTCCACCCGTCCTGCAGGCCCTCCGGTCTCCCACCCTCCCTGATGCGGATCCCGTCCTCCTGCCGGACTTTTTATGGTTTCCATCCTGTCCCCCCAATGGGCCCTGGGGCATCCTCTGCCGAAGGCCCATGGCCGTCCCTGCAGGCTTTCCGCCACGCCGATACATCTGTCACATCAGCGGCATCGCATCGCGCCCGGAATCCCCTTCCTGCTTCCCATCGGGAACGGCATAAAAAAATGGCATTTAGACAAGGAAATCCTTTCCCTGCATAAATACCATCCGTGGTGTCCATATCTAATCTGTACTCGGCGCAGTCGGCCGAACTGCTTTCCTGTACTAAGTATATCGACATGTTCGCGGCTTTCTTTAGCCTATTTTTTCCATCTTGTCCGACCGCCGGCCCCAATCACTTCTTCTGCTTCTGGGCCGCCTGCTTGGCCTGGGCCGCCCTGGCGGACATCATGCTGGCCAGCATCTCCCTGGGCAGGATGATGTTGGCCCCGAAGGGATTGATTACCATGCCCAGGGCGGGGCAGAGGTTCCCCTTGGGATCGCGGCGCAGTATCATGGCGGCGTATTCCTCCAGCTTCAGCGCGAAGTACGGGAACTTCTGGTTCTTCTCCTGCCATTTCTCGTACTCTGCCGTGTCCGTGAAGGCCATGAAGAACTTCGCGCCGTCCGGCGTGTTCAGCATGGGGAACTGGACCTTGCTGTTCGGGGCCAGGACGAGCTTGCCCTCGGCATCCTCCGTGGGGGCCGGGTCTATCATAGCCGGGGAGAGGAAGCTGGCCTTGGTCAGCTCTCCCATGAACATATTGCGGTGCGCGGGCGTGTCCTCGGCCTTCATCAGCTCGATGGCGCCTACCAGCATTGGATTGGATACGGTTTTATTGAATTCCATGGTCATATACCTCCCTGTCAGTCATAAACCCATTATAGCCAGTCGGCGTGGCTTTCGCAACCTAAAATTCTATTTTCAAGCGGATTTTGGGGCGAACTTCCCCTAAGTGGCAGGAACCGCCACATGGCCTCCCACATGGCGGTTCCTGAAAAGAAGATCTATACGGCCCTCTGCAATACGGGAAGCGCGGCCCCTCCATGATTGCCTCTCCCCCTGGGTCACGCC
>CAOOJO010000127.1 GCA_948496895.1 uncultured Acetatifactor sp.
AACTTCCTGCGTCTGTTTTGTATCGTCCGACACCTTACCACCTCGATTTCTAAAACTCCATGCTTATGGAACTGCTAATGTTCTATAAGATGTGACACAAGATACGATATATCCTGCTACACTTTGATTATAGAAACTTGATAGTAGAATCCTGTTTTGGATTCTATTATACAAAAAAACGCCTGTCTTTACAATAAAATTAACATTAAATTTCTTCCTGCCCCGCTTGGTCTTGCTCTTCATAGCCAACCTTCTTTACAAATTTCCAAAATACCACAAGGGACACCTCCTTATGTGAAGTGTCCCTTGGCCCTCTCTTTTTATAGTCTGTATTAAGTCTTCATTTTATCTGTTTTACAGATTTTGATAAATAATCCTGCGGATCGTATGCTCCGAGAGATAATACTTCGCGGCGAGGCATTCCACCGTGGCGCCATTGCCGTATTCCTGCATGATCTCCAGGTTGCGCTGCCTGAGCTTCTCTCTGCAGCCGGACAGCTCCCCCCAGCACCGGCGCTGCTCTTCCCTGGCGGGGATATAGAGATATCCGCCCTGGATGTAGCGCTGGAGCTCCTCTACCAGCTCCTGGGGGAGAAGCGTCTTTGCGTTTATATATTTCATTGCGGGCTCCCTTCTTGACAGTGTCTTCAAGCGTCAAGCCAGCAATCAATAGCGACTGGTTGCCTTTTTAAGAATGTGCCCTTGGCAACTTTGTACGCCATGCAGCCGTCACTATCTACTGGCTCTGCATGGGCCCGCAGGTTCTAAACCTCGGATGCGCATAGAGTTCCCCCCTCTCCTTTAAAAATATGGCTATTGTCATTATCTCATACTTTTCCCGAAAAGGGAAGGGGGGAAACTTTTATCTGGAACGGATCTCCTGCCGCATGAACGACACATAGGAGATGGCGAACACCACCAGCATCAGCGCCGCCAGCCCGGTGAGATGGGGCCATACCAGAAGCAGGCTCTGGCCCAGGGTCAGGTTGCTGGAGATGGCTCCGCTGAGCTGCGCGATGGTCACCGCGTTGATCGCCCTCACCCCCGGGTTCAGCACGGTGCTGGCCGCCTCCGCGAACAGGTAATAGGGCGAGATCCGGTTCAGGTTCAGCTCGCAGGAATAGTTCTTCATCTCGTTCATCATGGCCTGCATCTCATTCCCATTTACAGGGTACAGAGCATCCGCGATGATCCCGGCCAGGAGGCTGACGAAGATGGCGCAGAACAGCCACACCGCGATACAGGCCAAAGCCGAGGTGGCCGCATGTCTGCAAATCGTGGAGAACAGGATCGCCATGGCCAGCCAGAAGCCGATATAGACTACGCAGAAGCATAGATAAATGAACAGCCTGCCGATTTCCTCCCCGGAGGGGATCAGCCCTGTGGCGATCACTCCCACGGAGCCGATCAGCAGCCCCGAGGCGAACACCATCACGGCACTGATGAAGAGCCCTGCCAGGAACTTGCTGATGATGATCTGGTCCCGGTACAGGGGCTGGCTCACCAGGCGGTTCAGCGTCCCTTCCGTCCGTTCGCTGTTGATGGCGTCGAAGCCCATGAAGATGCCGATGAAGGGGCCCATCAGCGCCATCAGCGAGTTGTAGGAGGGGATGGAGTTGGCGCTGACCGTGAACAGCTTTAAGAACAGGAAGTCCGTGGCCGTGTTCCCGCCCTCTATGGCCTCCGCCAGCCCCGACACCGCCGCGTAGAAGCCGGACACGGTAATCAGCGCGGTCAGCACCACGAACAGAATCATCCGCCTGCTGTTTATGAATTCCGCCGTCTCCTTCTGGAACAGCACCTTCAGAACATGGTAGCGGCGATTCCCCTCTGACTGCACCCGGCTTCCGGTGCCTTCCCCTCCAGCGTCCTCCCTTCGGGAGCCGCCCTCCCGGGCCAGCTCCTTTGCCCGGGAATCCGCAGGAGCTTTTATTGTCTGCATGCTTGCTTTACCCAACCTGCTCACCTGCCTTCTCAAAATATTTCCGATAAATCTCGTCCAAATCGCTGCCCGCCTGCCGCAGGTGCATGATGGTGTAGCCCTCCTCGGTCAGCTTCTTAGACAGCGCCCTGCGCAGGTCGAAGGAGGAATGGATGACATACACGTCGCTGTTCCTCTCGATGTCCAGGACGCCCTTCATCTCCTTCAGAATCCTCTGCAGGCTCACATTGTCCGGATATACGGACAGCTCCAGGGTGCCCGTGCCGTCCCTTCCGATCTGCTGCCCCAGCTCCTCCAAGGTGCCGCAGGCCACCATCCTGCCCTTTACGAAGATGCCCATGCGGTCGCAGACCCGCTGCACCTGGTAGAGCTGGTGGGAGGAGAGGAGGATCGTCCTGCCGTCCCGCTCCGCCAGATCCCGGATCAGCCACATCAGCTCCCTGACGCCCTCCGGGTCTATGCCTAAGGTGGGCTCGTCCATGATGATGATGTCCGGATCCTTCATCAGCACGTCCGCGATTCCCAGGCGCTGGCGCATGCCTCTGGAATACGTCCCTGTCTTCTTGTCCGCGGCCTGGGTCATGCCCACCCGCTCCAAAAGCCGGTCGATGCGCTCCTCCAGCTCCTTGCCCTCCAGGCCGTTGACGCGCCCCATGAAGCGCAGGTTCTCCCGGCCCGTCATGGTGCCGTAGAAGCCCACGTTGTCCGGCAGATACCCCACCGCCTTCTTCACCTCCAGGGCGTTGCGGGCGCAGTCCAAGCCGTGGATCGTGGCCTTGCCCGCGTCCGGCTCCGTAAGCCCCAGGAGCATCAGGGTGGTGGTGGTCTTGCCCGCGCCGTTTGGCCCCAGCAGGCCGAACACCTCGCCCTTTCGAATCTCCAGGTTCAGATGGTCAACGGCGGTGAGCTCGCCGTAGATTTTAGTGAGGTCCTCTGTACGGATGACTATATTGGATTCCATACCCTACCTCCTGCCGTATTTCTTCATGATGCCGTACAGGCCCGCCGCCACGGCGATGATGATGACCAGGGCGAAGATGCCCCAGCCGGTCTGGGTCTTCACGGTGATGCGGAAGCTGGCCTGGGCGGACTGGTTGTCGCAGGAGGCGCTCATGATGGTGGCATAGTCCCCTGTCAGGGAATCCTTGCCCGGCACCACATGGGCCACCACCTCCTTGGAAGCCCCGGGCTCCAGCGCATCGATCACGCTGCTGTCAAAGCTCACCTCCCACCCGGCAGGCGCGGAGGACGTGAGGGAGATGTTCTCCAGGGCGATATTGCCGGTGTTGGTGAGCTTCAGGGTCACGTTGGACTCCTTGTTCGCGAAAGCGTCAAAGGACAGACGGCCGTCCGTTGTGGACAGCTCCAGTCCATAGGTGCCCAGGATCTTCACGTTCAGCGCCGTGGACAGCTGCTCCTTGGCGGAGGTGGCCGCGCACTCCACCGTATAGTCCCCCGCCTCCACCTTCTCCGGCGGGGTCACGGTGATGGTCACGCTGGCGCTGCTGCCGGACTCCACCTCCAGGCTGGAGACCTGGGTGGAATTGCTGCTGAAGGCCACTGTCCAGCCCGCGGGGGCGTTGGAGGAGAAATTGTAGTTCTGGGTGTTCAGGGTGTTGTTGGCGATGGTGGTGGAATAGGAGAACGTGGTCCCGGAGACGCCCTCCTGATCCGGATACTCCACATGGAAATTGCTCTCCCCGGACTCCAGGCCGCTGACCGTGAGGGTGAGGATCAGGTCGTCCTCAGAGCCTGCCTCCGACGCCGCGTGGAGCACGATTTCATAGGTTCCGTCCGCCACGTCGGAGGGGACCGTGGTCTGGAAGGTGGCGATGGTGTCCGCCCCGTCCCCGCTGGCGTGCACCTTGGTCACCTCGTAGCTGCCGCTCTTGAAGAACCCGGTGAAGCCCTCCGGCATGGAAGCCACGGACAGGGCCACGTCCGAGCCCGCCGCGTTGCTCCCGGCCAGGTGCAGATTGAAGCTTAAGGCATCCCCCGCGGTGACATGGATGCCGGGACTGTCCGTATAGAAGTCAAAGCCCTCCGCCGCATGCACGGGCAGCGCCGCCAGGCACAGATACAGCACCGCCGCCATAGCCGCCACCAGGGCCGTCACAGAAGTCCGTGGTCTTGAAAGAATCCTTTGTCTCATGGTAGAACAACCTCCTTGATTTGTATTGATATGGAAAAATATATCAGGGAGGCGTGAAAACTTTATGGGGATTCGGTGAAAAAAATGTGTTTGAACTTTGAAAAAAGTGTGATCTTTGTCTGCGCAAACCCGAAAGGCGCAGTTTTTATCCCTTGACACACCGCCCCCGATGCATTATACTTATTCGAAAACGAGGAAAGAGAGGTATCGTATGTTAAGCTTGGTGGATGTGGAGGTGCTCCGCAACTGAACACGGGGAGAGGATAGCCGTTTGCCTTTCAGGGGATAGCTATGCCCTTTCGTCTGCCCTGCAGATGCTTAACATATACTTCTTTTTCAGGAAATATCCTGGACTGTAAATGGAAAGCATGGCCATTGTAGGCTGTGTTTTTTTGGTTCCATGAAACGCCGGCCACGGAGGGAGTATGCCTTTTGCACAGGGCAGAGCCTACCGTGGCCGGTTTTTGTATTGTCTAACCGTAAAATAACATGCGCCAAAGCGCGAGGAGAGTGTCACATGAACATCATTGAGACCGAAAGACTTACCAAGACCTACCGCAGGTTCAAAAAGCCGGAGGGGCTTTCCGGCAGCATCAAAAGCCTCTGGAAGCGGGAATACGAGGAGAAGGCCGCCGTCCGGGATTTCGACTTTGCCTTACAGGAGGGGGAGCTCATCGGGCTGATCGGGCCAAACGGCGCCGGAAAGACCACCCTGACCAAGATGCTCACCGGCATCATCGCGCCCACCTCCGGGCGAATCGATGTCATGGGCTTCTACCCTAATGACCTGAAGAACGATTTCAAGCGCCAGTATGCCGTGGTCATGGGCCAGAAGAGCCAGCTTTTTTATGAGCTCACCGCAAACGACACCCTGCGCCTGTTCAAGGAGATCTATGAGCTGGACGAAAAGCAGTTCCAGGAGACCAGGGCCTATTTCACGGAGCTGTTCGGCGTCCGGGAGCTGATGGACGTGCAGGTGCGCACCCTTTCCCTGGGGGAGCGGATGAAGATGGAGCTGATGGTGGCGCTGCTGCACCAGCCCAGGATCCTCTTCCTGGACGAGCCCTCCATCGGCCTGGACGCCATCGCCTCCGGCCAGATCCGCAGGTTCCTGAAACAGGTGAACCGGGAGAGGGGGACCTCCATCATCCTCACCTCCCATTACATGGAGGACATCTCCACGTTATGCGACCGCTCCGTAGTTATCCATCACGGCTGCAAGGTCTATGATGGCAGGACCGACGAGCTGTTCGCCAGATACCAGAAGAACAAGAAAATCACGGCGACCTTCTCCCTGGAGCTCCCTCCGGCCCAGGGCCTGGCCGCGGAAGGTGCCGCTTCCCAGCAGGGACAGGCCGGAGGGCAATCCCCCCGGCGGCCTTCCCGCTGGGAGGTGTTGGAGCGGACGCCCCACAAGCTGACGATTCTGGTGCCCAAGGAGGAAGCCAGCGCGGCCCTGGCAGCTGTCATGCCCTGGGGCCCCACGGACATCTCGGTGGAGGAGGACGAAATCGGGACCGTGGTGGAGCGGATCTATCAGGATGGTTCCAGGGGGGTGGCATTATGAATTCTGATTTCTTATCCGGATACCGGAAATACCGGGAAGCCGCGGCCATAAACCTGAAGGCCCAGCTCGCCTGGCGGGCGGACGTGGTCTTCAACATGCTGTTCACCGTTTCGAAGATCCTCTTCGCCTATCTGCTCTGGGGCATCATCTTCCGGCAGAGGGACATGGTGGCCGGGTTCACCTTCCACGGCATGCTGTCCTACTACATCATCAGCTCCTTCCTGTCCCAGCTGGAGCTGTCCGGCGGCATCAGCGGGGAGATCTCCGCGCGCATCCGAAACGGCAGCTTTTCGAAATATATGGTGCTCCCCATGAGCATACAGGGGTATTTCATCGCCATGGAGGCGGGCGTGGTGGCCTTCTATCTGGCCTTTGACTTCCTGGCCGCGGCGGTCTGGGTCTTCCTGTTCCGGATCCGGTTCGCGTTCACCGGGGAGCCGCTTGTCATGGCCTGCGCGGCGCTGATGATCCTGCTGGGGCTTCTGTTCATGGTGCAGCTGAACTTCTATCTGGGGATATTGACATTAAAGTATCAGGAAATCAACACTTTCCTGATGATCAAGGACAACCTGGTGTCCCTGGTCACCGGGACGATCGTGCCCCTGGCGCTGTTCCCGGAGGCCGTGGTAAAGCTGATGCGCTGCCTGCCCTTCTACTATGTGACCTATCTCCCCTCCATGCTGCTCACAGGGCGCTGCGGGGAGGAGGCGCTGCCCGGCATATTGGTGCTGGCGGCCTGGTGCGGGGCCCTGCAGCTCGTCATCGGCATCACCTGGAAAAAGTACAGAAAGAGATACGACGGGGTGGGGATATGAGAAATAGAATGAAAAAGAATTTCAGAGTACTGCGGGAGCTGATCCGCATCCGTTTCCAGCATCTGATGCTGTTCCGGCTGGGGTTCTTCGGGCCGTTCTTCGTGGACGGGAGCCTGTTCGCCGTGCAGCTCATGGTGTTCGGGGCGGTATATTCCAATGTGGACCAGATCGGCACCTGGGGGGAGGGGGAGATAATCCTGTTCATCGGAACCTTCTCCCTGATCAATGCGGTGGGCATGGTGTTCTACTTTTTCGGCATCCGGCAGCTGCCGGATAAGATCAGGAGCGGAGAGCTGGACCTGTATCTGACAAAGCCTGTGAGCCCGCTGCTGCGGCTCACCTTTGAGCAGGTCAACCCCGGCTCCCTGCCCCTGATGGCCATGAGCCTGTGCATCATCTGGTACGGCGCCCACAGGGCGGGGATCGTGCCCCGGGCCGGGGACGTGCTGCTCTATCTGAGCTGGCTGGCCGTCATGATCCTGCTGCATTATGACATGATGGTGCTGATCCGCAGCGTCTGCTTCTACCTGGTGACCAACGCAAGGCTGGAGCAGCTGGAGGACGCGGCGCTGGAGCTGTGCATGAAGCTGCCGGGCATCGCCTTTTATGGCATCTATCGGATCGTCTTCTGTTTCCTCCTGCCCTACGGCCTGATGGCCACCCTGCCGGTGCAGAGCATCTTGGGGGAGCTTAGGTGGCAGACGGCCCTGCAGGGCCTGGCCGTGGCGGGGGCGTTTACCGGGCTGACGGCCTGCGCTTGGAAGCGGGGCTTGCGGCGCTACAACAGCGCCAGCTCTTAGGTCATTCTATTGACTACGCGTACGTCATGATTTTTGTTTGCAACTTTGATGCAAAAATGATGTGCTTTTGATGAAAC
>CAOOJO010000128.1 GCA_948496895.1 uncultured Acetatifactor sp.
CCGATCTGACGCTGGAGACCTATACCAGCAGGCTGACAAAATTAGAGGAAATCACAAACAATTTCAAAGGTGTAGACAAGTCTTTTGCTATTCAGGCAGGCCGGGAAGTCCGTGTAATGGTAGTTCCGGAACAGATTACGGATACCGATATGGTCCTGTTGGCGCGTGATATCTCCAAGCAGATTGAAGCTGAACTGGAATATCCCGGACAGATCAAGGTAAATGTCATTCGCGAGAGCCGTGTAATTGATTATGCGAAATAATCATAAAAATTGAATAGGGAAAATGCAAGGAAGAGACGCTGTACGGAAAGTCAGCGTCTCTTATACATTTTCACGGATCGCCGCAGATTTTCACAGTCAATTTTGGTGAATTACCTCTTGTGTATTCAGGCGGCTTATAGTATGATAATGCAAGTGCATGATTGTATACAATAATACCCGGGTACACGGAACGTACAGGTGAATGACAGCACATGGGGAGGCAGGCATGAAAGCATATAAGGAACGGAGCAGAGAGGAATTGCTGGCGCTGAAGGCGAAGCTGGAGAAGGAGTATGAGGACGCGAAGGGAAAGGGACTGAAGCTGGACATGTCCAGAGGCAAGCCCTCCGTGGCCCAGTTGGATATGGGGATGGACATTTTTGACGTCCTGAATTCCCAGAGCGATATGACCAGCCTGGAGGGTGTGGACGTGCGCAATTACGGCGTGCTGGACGGACTCACCGAGGCGAAGCATATGATGGCGGACATCATGGGCGTGAAGGCGGAGAATGTGATCATATATGGCAACGCAAGCCTGAACGTCATGTACGATGCCGTCTCCAGCGCCGTGACCCATGGTGTCATGGGGTGCACGCCCTGGTGCAAGTTGGATAAGGTGAAGTTCCTCTGCCCGGTTCCCGGCTATGACAGGCATTTCTCCATCACCCAGTATTTCGGCATCGAGATGATTACGGTGCCCATGACGCCCCAGGGGCCGGACATGGACCTGGTGGAGAAGCTGGTATCCGAGGATGAAAGCGTCAAGGGCATCTGGTGTGTGCCCAAGTATTCCAATCCTCAGGGCTATACCTATTCCGACGAGACCGTGAGGCGGTTCGCCAACCTGAAGCCGGCGGCCAGGGATTTCCGCATCTTCTGGGACAATGCTTACGCAGTGCATCATCTCTATGAGGAGAAGGAGCGGCAGGAGAGCATTCTGGACATCTTAAGCGAGTGTGAGAAGGCGGGCAATCCCGACATGGTATATGAATTCGCATCCACCTCCAAGATCAGCTTCTCCGGCGCGGGCGTGGCGGCTATCGCCAGCTCCAGAGCGAACCTGGAATGCATCCGGAAGACCCTGACCATACAGACCATCGGCTATGACAAGATCAACCAGCTCCGCCATGTGCGGTACTTCAAGGACTTCGAGGGCATCAAGGCCCATATGCGCAAGCACGCCGCCCTGATGCGGCCCAAGTTCGAGGCCGTGCTGCGGGTGCTGGAGGAGGAGCTGGCCGGTACCGGAATCGGGGAGTGGACCAGGCCGAACGGCGGCTACTTCATCTCCTTCCAGGCCATGGAGGGCTGCGCCAAGGCAATCGTGGCCAGGTGCAAGGAGGCGGGGGTCACGCTGACAGCGGCCGGAGCCACCTATCCTTATGGCCATGACCCTGAGGACAGCAACATCCGCATTGCGCCCACCTACCCTTCGCCGGAGGAGCTGGCCATGGCCACGGATCTGTTCGTGCTCTGCGTCAAGCTGGTGAGCGTGGAGAAGCTCCTGGAGGAGCATGCCCGGGATGCCAGCCGTTTCGGTGACAGGCTGGCCGGATAAAATGGGCCGAATGTTAGTAAAGAAATTTGATGAATAGATTGGCGATAAGCCCCTGCCCGATTCCCGGACAGGGGCTTCCTCTGCATAGATGACAGCCTGCCCGCATAAAAATGAAAGGGAAGCATTCCATGGAAGAAGAGCATTCCATGGAGTGTCACTACTTTAGAAGGGCGGTGGGGCGGATGCAGCTTGTGGGGAGAAGGTTCTTGGCCGGCCAGCGCAATTTACTGGCCTGTTTCGGCGTAGGGCTGCTGATAGGGATTCTGGTGATAAACATAGGAAAGGGCGTTCTGCTGGGGGAGGCGGGGCTGTTCGACGAAACGACGCTCTACCATATGAAATATATGTCAGTGGACAGCAATGCCCTTTTTTCCTATATCTTCCGGAAAAGGGTGGGCAGGATGCTCATCCTGGCAGTGCTCTCCAGCACCTATCTGGGGCTGGTGGCCTGTATGGGCGCGGCCTTCTGGTACGGCATGTCCGCGGGGGCCTTCCTGACCTCCCTGGCCCTGCGCTACGGGCTGAAGGGGATCCTGCTGGCTTTGGTGGGGCTGTTCCCCCACTGTCTGCTCTATGTACCGGCGGTATTGCTCCTGCTGGTCTGGTGCGAGGAGCTGTTCCGGGGAATCTACGTGCGGGGGGACTTCCGCGGGGGAGACAGGGGCCTCCTGCTGAAAAAGGCGGGGCGGTTCTTTGCCATCCTTCTGGCGATGACGGTGGGGTGCCTGCTGGAGGGATATGTGAACCCCTTTCTGCTGCTGGGATTCCTGAAGATTTTCTGATAAAACATAAGACATAGGGAATCCGGGACTGCCTCTGTGGCAATCCCGGATTTTTTGCGGTCACGGGCGGCCTCGCCCGGCTCATTCATATTCCGCGATTTCGTAGATCAGCCGCTCCGAGTCCTCCCAGCCCAGGCAGGGATCCGTGATGGACTTGCCGTAGACGCCGCCGCCTACCTTCTGGCAGCCCTCCACGAGATAGCTCTCAATCATGACCCCCTTCACCAGGCGATGGATGTCCCGGTTGAGCCTGCGGCTGTGCATGACCTCCTTGGTGATGCGGATCTGCTGCTCGAACTGCTTGCCGGAGTTGGAGTGGTTGGCATCGATGACGCAGGCAGGATACATCAGATCCATCTTGCCGTACAGCTCAAGCAATAGGTTCAGGTCCTCATAGTGATAGTTGGGCACATTGTTGCCGTGCTTGTTCACCGCGCCCCGCAGGACCGTGTGTGTGAGCTCGTTTCCGCTGGTCTCCACCTCCCAGCCCCTGTAGGTGAAGGAGTGGGGATGCTGGGCCGCGTAGACGGAATTCAGCATGACGGACATGTCGCCGCTGGTGGGGTTCTTCATGCCTGCCGCCACGTCGAAGCCACTGGCGGTGAGGCGGTGCTGCTGGTCTTCCACGGAGCGGGCGCCGATGGCCACATAGGAGAGGATGTCCGAAATGTATCCCCAGTTCTCGGGGTATAGCATTTCATCCGCGGCGGTGAGCCCGGACTCCTCGATGGCGCGGATGTGCATCTTCCGCATGGCTATCAGCCCGGCCAGGAAGTCGGGCTTCTTCTCCGGGTCGGGCTGGTGGACGATGCCCTTGTAGCCCTCCCCCGTGGTCCGGGGCTTGTTGGTATAGATTCTGGGAATCAGGATCAGTTTGTCCTTCACCCGGTCGTTCACCTTCGCCAACCGGCTGATGTACTCGCAGACCGAGTCCTCGTTGTCCGCGGAGCAGGGGCCGATGATGACCAGGAACTTCCCGCTTTTCCCTGTAATCACGTCTCTGATTTCGGCATCCCTCTCCCGCTTGATCTCAGCGAACCGCTCCGGGAGCGGATGCTCCAGCCTGATCTGGTCCGGGGTGGGCAGATGCTTTATGAATGTAAAACTCATGGTATCTTCTTCCTTTAAATCCTTTCTGTATAGTTTTGTGATAAGTATATGACCAGACTCCATTATAATATATGGAAGTCCATTCCGCAAGATATTTAGAAAAAGCGAAAATTATGAGAAATAATTCACGAATCATGTAATAGCGGCATCTGTATGGGAATCAGTGGTAAATTATACTATAAGAGTGTAGGCTTCGTGTGAAAATGGCCATGCTGTCGGCCAGGAACAGGCGGCGGCCTGCGAAAGATTCCGGAAAAAGGAGGGTTAGGCATTGGAAGAGGGGACTGACGAATTCGGGAGAGTATATAAGGCATACTATGGCGATGTGTTCAAAGCGGTATATCATAAAGCTTCAGACAGGCAGACGGCGGAGGACATCACCCAGGACACCTTTGTAGCGGCCTTTAAGCTGGGGGAGGAATTCCTGGCCCATCCGCAGCCGAAGCTGTGGCTGCTGCGCACGGCCCACAATAAGCTGTGCGAACAGTACAGAAAGGCGAAGCGGTGGGGGACGGAGCCGCTGGAGGAATGCCAGGAGCTTGCGGCCCAGGACTGCCATTACGGCGAGATAGAGCTGGATCTGGCTGCGGTGGCCACCATCACCGAGGCGGAATGGCGTATGGTCAAGGCCTACCATGTGTTCGGGACTTCTATCGCGGAGATAGCCCGGTCGGAGGCGGTGACGGAGAACAATATGCGGGTGCGGCTGTTCCGCTCCAGGAAGAAGCTGAAGGATGGAATCGCCCGGTGAATTAAAAAATTTCGAGAAAATAAGATTATTTTGTAATAAATTGTCGATTTGAAGTCATATATATAGTAGAAGGACAATTCAAATCAGGCATCTTCGGGAAAGGAGGGAAAAGCCCTTCAAGGAACATACAGGAATCGGAACGTACACAGGAGAAAGGAGGATGGAACCATTAGACATATCAGCTTTTACAGTGGAATCATTCAGACTATGGGGTATGACCCGCAACGCGCCCTTCTGGAGATCAGGCTGGCGGGAGATGGAAAGGTACGGCAGTACAGCAATGTGCCGGAGGATACCTGGTATCAACTCAGAGAGAGCTACCATCCGGATACTTATTTCCGCAGGTATATCTGCGGATGCTATAAAGAATATGTGGTGTTAGAAGGCTCTGCGTAGCACGGGCCCGACGCATGGCGAGGCCGGGGAGCAGTTCCGTTTCCCGGCCTTAAGCTTTGCCGGGCGCAGGAGTTTATGATTTTTTTATAATTATTTGAAAATAGTATCTTGCAATATATAATAGTGTGTGATACACTGAACCTGTCAAAGGCGAGTACTGAAAATCAGAAAGGAGGATATACATGAATACACAATTTAAGAAGGGCGCCCTGGAGCTCTGTGTGCTGTCCCAGCTCGTTGGGGGAGACAAGTACGGATATGAGCTGACGGAGAAGATATCCGGCGTGATGTCCATTGCCAGCGGCACGCTGTACCCCATACTGAGGAAGCTGAAGGCGGACGACTACGTGGTCACCTATCTGGTGGAATCGGAGTCCGGCCCGGCCAGGAAGTATTACAAGCTCACCGACAAGGGCAAGCAGTACCAGACGGATGTGAGGCAGGAATGGGAAGCGTTCGCCAGCGCGGTGAACCAGCTGATCGCGGGATAGCTTTTAAGAAATGTGGATAGCGGAACTGGAACTGGAATAGGAGGATGAGAGATGACGAAACAGGAGTATATGGCGAGCTTACAGGAGAAGCTGGAGCGCTTCGGCAGGGAGCTGCAGGAGGAGATCCTGGAGGACTACAGGCAGCATTTCACCGAGGGGGAGAACGAAGGGAAGTCGGATGAGGAGATCATAGAGGAGCTGGGCAATATCGAGGAGATGATCAGGGAGCTGTCGGAGGACGACCTGCCCCAGGAATTCGCCCAGAGGGCCATGGAGCAGGGGGGTCTTGCCGAGAGCGACATGCAGGAGGTCTCGAAGGCCGGGGAAGCGCCCGACAGGGAGCCTAAGGATACGGATTTAAAGAGGACATTTTCCTACTCTGGCTTCTACAAATCTATGGTCCTGGAGGGCAAGGTGGCCAACGTGCGGGTAGAGCGCTCGGAGGACGACCAGATCCATGTGGAGTACGAAGCCAGGGGCGTCAGCAGCCAGATGAACTATGAGTACTATCAGTACGAGGAGGACGGCATATTCTACGCGGGCGTGAAGCGCAGGAAGGGCGCCCGGGACGAGGGCGACAATGAGGAGAAGATGGTGAAGGTGACCCTGTTCGGGCGCACCATCATATCCTACGGGAATGTAGGGAGCTTTAACGTAGGCGGGCAGAACATCACCCTGACGGTGCGGGTGCCGAAGAGCGTGCCGAAGCTCACCGCCAAGGTGGCCAGCGGCAACGTGGACATCTCCGGAATCGAGCTGGAGACCCTGGAGGCCAACAGCGCCAGCGGCAACGTAAGCGTAGCGGAGGTGGTGGCGGACAGGCTGAAGGCCCACACGGCCAGCGGCAATGTGACGGTGGAGCATGCGGAGTTCATCTCGGCCAACCTGGACACGGCCAGCGGCAACGTGAAGGCGGAGATGATAAAGGGCCGTGACCTCCACTGCGGCACGGGAAGCGGCAATGTGAAGGTAGATGCCGCTGTGGCGGAGTACCACTTAGGCACCGGAAGCGGCAATATCAAGGTCAGGTCTGTGGGAGCCAGCGAGAGAATCGACATGGGTACCGGAAGCGGCAGCATCAAGCTGGAGCTGGAGGGCGCGGAAGGTATGGAGGCCACGGTCAGGAGCGGTTCCGGCAGCGTGCACATCGGCTGGGGCGAGGAAGAGCGCCAGAAGGTGAAGAACGGCACCTATGCCTATGGGAACAGCGCCTGCAAGGTGAAGGCCAACACCGGCAGCGGAAGCATCAAGATTTCCGGAAAATAGACAGAATAGGGGAAAGCAGCCACGGATGCACAGTGGCTGCTTTTCCGTATAGAGATGTATGCTTAGCCAGGAAAGCCTGTCCGGGTCAAGGGGAACGTTTAAGGCAGCGAGATCTTCCCCATGACGGAGGCCTTCCTGGCGCCGGTGACGCTGGGCAGAGTGTTGGGCAGGCCCCGGATGCAGCGGTCGGCCAGAAGGGCGAAGGCCACAGCCTCCTTGGCATCGCTGCTTTGTCCCAGGTCCTCCTGGGTCTGTACCGTTACGCCATGAGGGGCAAAGCGCTCCCGCAGGAAGCGCAGCAGGGTCAGATTGTAGCTCCCGCCGCCTCCCACAATCAGCCTGGAGGCATGATGCCCTGGCAGGACATATTGCTCATAGGCGTTTTCGATGGACCAGGCGGTGAGGTCGGTGACCGTGGCCACCAGGTCGGCCTCCGGAATCCGGTGGGACATCTGCCAGTCCAGAATCTTCGCCGTGTACTGGGTGCCGAAAAGCTCCCGCCCGGTGGTCTTGGGCAGGGGCCTGGTATAATAGGGCTCCTGCTGCAGCAGGGCCAGAAGCTCCCCGTTTACCCTGCCCCGGGAAGCGAAGATGCCGCCGTCGTCAAAGGCCTGTGCACCCCCGGTGAGGGCGGAGACTACGGCATCGATGATCATATTTCCGGGGCCGGTGTCGAAGGCAAAGACCTCCTCCGGCCTGGCGG
>CAOOJO010000129.1 GCA_948496895.1 uncultured Acetatifactor sp.
GGGGCAGGCCTGACGGCCGTATCTCTTTTGCTTTTTGACTGTAAATGCCATCAACCTTTCGCCAGGCTCCCCGGATTCGCGCCATCGGGGATGCGCCCGGCCAGGATTTCCCCATAGTGTCTGATTTTTTCGTTCAAAAAGGCAGCGGCATTGACTTCCGCTGCCGCCAACCCTATTCCTTTTCATGCGTCACCCGGCAGGACTTCCGGAAGCAGGCCAGGCCGTACTTGTGGATCGTCTCCATGCCCTCGCTCCGCAGCAGCTGGGTATAGGCGTGGGTCTCTATCTGCTCCATGGCCTCGCGGCAGGCCGCGTCAAAGGCGCCTTTCTCCGCGTACTTCACCTCGATGACGCAGCCGATGCTTTCCCGGGGGGCCATGAGGAGGATGTCGGAGTAGCCCGTGCCGGACTCGGCGCTGGACTTCACGATCCAGCTGCCCTCCGCCCGCAGCAGGCCCAGGAACATGCCATGGTAGAAGTTCTCCTTCTTGGCCTTTTTCACTGCGGTGTCCCGGATGCTGATGGACTCTGCCAGGAACGCGCCGAACAGCTCCTCCACGGCCTGGGCGTCGCCTCCCTTGACCGCCGCGCAGAACCGCTCCCACCGCTCGTGGTCGCCCGTCACCTGATCCTCGAACCATGTGCGGATCTTGGTCTCATAGATTCTGCGGACTTCCATATTCGGGATTACCAGCTTATGCCGTCCTCCCTCCGGTCTTCCGGCATCGGTCAGATATCCCGTGGCGTAGAGGACGCTCCACAGATAGGTCTGGCGGACATTCGCGTTCTTGTTATCCAGGTCGGTGTAGGTCAGCTCCGGGATGATTTCCTTCTCCACCGCCTCGCCGGAGATCAGCGCCTCGATCTCGGCCTTGGTGGCCTCCGTGGCTTCCTCCAGGATGTCCCTGACGATGGCATTGCTGCTGCTGTTCTCCCAGTGCGGCCTCATGGAGGCGTCCTTTGACACACGCAGCAGGTCGCACTGGTTGATCACGTCCCAGGGGCAGTAGACGTCCACGTCCCCGAAATGGTAGCCGTCATACCATTCCTTCATGTCCGGGAAACGGTCTTCCACGCCGTAATACCGGAGCATCTCCCTCACCTCGCCGTCGGTGAAGCCGAAATACTCCGCGCACTGCTCGTCAGATATGGAGCGGATTTTGAAGTTGTTCAGGCCTGTGAAGATGCTCTCCCCATGTCTTCCGGAGGAAGACATTGCGATTCGCAGGCACCCGGTGAGCACGGCGAAGTCCAGGCTCTCGTTGGTCTTGAGGGCCTGGCTGAGGAAGGAGCGAATCAGATCCACCATCTGTGTGTAATACCCTCTCTGATAGGCCTTGTCCAGGGGCACGTCGTACTCGTCGATCAGGAGCACTACCCGGCGGCCATAGTGCTTGCCAAGCAGTTCTGAAAGAAGATTTAGGCTTCTTTTTACGGTATCCTCGTCCAGACAGGGAGCATAAAGCTGCTTTAGAGACTCCTTGTCTATCTCCGTAAGCCTGCTGCTGTCCAGGAGATACTGATGCCTGCGGGCCTCCTGCTTCATAATCCCCGCCAGCATTTTTAGCGCAGATTCATAAGTCCCGCCCTCCACGTCCTTCAGGCTTAAGTGTATGACCGGGTACTTCCCCATGTGCTGCTCGCACAGCTCCCTCTCCCTGGATATATCCAGCCCCTCGAACAGGGAGGCATCCGCCCCAATCTCAAAAAAGCATCGGAACATGTTCATGTTCAGGCTCTTCCCGAAGCGCCTGGGCCTGGTAAAAAGGTTCACGGCACCTTTCGTCCTTAAAAGCTCGGCGATGAATGCCGTCTTATCCACATAGTAATAATCCTTCGACTTGAAGTCCCGGAAGAACTCTATCCCCACCGGAAGCGCCTTTTTTCCGTCAAGCATATGGAAGCCCTCCTTTCGCTATACCAGTACCTTTCTGAGTCAACATTATACCATATACCCTTGCGCGTTTACAAGCAAAAGAGATTTGTCGGGAGCGCAAAAAAACTACGGACTGGTGGTCTATGAGGGCATCTATCAGGAGGGCAGTCCCCTATCGGACGAACGCCACACGGACAGAGTGGAGGCCGGCCCATGTACAAAAGGTCAAAATAAACCAATCAAATAGCCAGTGACGAGAGGTCAATACAGACCTATAATCAAGTTATCAGAGGAACGGTTTTCTGAAGGAAATAATCAAAAGGGAGGTCAAACATGAGGAAACAATCATTCAGGGCATGCGGCGCGGCACTGGCCGGAATCGTCATGGCGGCGGGGCTGCTCACAGGCTGCGGCACTGGCGCAGGGACAAATGAAACCAGCCAGTCGGCACAGGAATCCGGTACATCCCAGGCGGATGCAGCCGGGGATTCGGCTCAGGAAAGCGGCGGCACGGAAGGGACGGATGCGGAGGACGGCGGCCAGGAGGGAGAGCTGATTCCCATCTCCTTCGCCAGGACCACGGATGCCTCCATCGAGTCCAACATCTTCGCCCAGATCGATGCCAGCTGGGAGGACAATCTCTGGAACGACCTGTACGCGGACGAGGTGGGCGTGCAGGTGGTCTACAAATGGGTAGCCACGGATGGCGACCAGGGGAAGCAGAAGCTCAACGGCGCCATTGCCTCGGGAGACATTCCGGACGTGTGCCAGGTGGACAAGACCACCATGCGGCAGATGGCCGATGCGGGACTGATCGTGGACATCGCGCCCTATTTTGAGCAGTATGCCAGCGACAGGCTGAAGAAACTGATCGAGGACGCAGGCACGAAATGTATCGAAGCCGCCACCTTTGACGGCGTGCAGTACGGCTTCCCCTTCGTGGACTGCGACATAGAGACGGCCGACATGCTGTGGATCAGGCAGGACTGGCTGGACAAGGCAGGCCTGGAAGCGCCGAAATCCATCGGGGAGCTGGAGGCTGTGATGAAAGCCTTCGGGGACATCGCCGGTGAGGGCGCGGTTGGCATGCGGATCGGCAATACGGCCAACATTCCCGGATTCTTCCATGGCTACGGCGTATATCCCGGCTACTGGACAGTAGCGGAGGACGGAAAGCTCCAGTACGACAAGGCTACCGCGGACATGAAGGAGCCCCTGGCGAAGCTGGCCCAGTGGTACCAGGAGGGCCTGCTGGACAAGGAGTTCTACGTAAAGGATGACGCAGCCTCCATCGAGCCCCTGGTGGCAGGGAAATGCGGCGTGGTGTACGCATGGCATGCCTATGGTCTGTACCCCCTGCAGGACAGCGCTTCCGCGGATCCGGAGGCGGACTGGAGGCCCTTCTCCATCATTCCCTCCGCCGAGGGCGCTGTGGTGGAGCCGGGCATCCGGATGGCCACCAGCAGCTGGTACGTGGTCAGCGCCAAGTGCGAGCACCCGGAGAAGTTCATCGAGATGCTGAACCTGTACTGCGAGAAGAGCTTTGGCGATGACACCGCTGAATACGCCAAGTACATCAATCCCGGCGGAGACATGGAAGGACTCTGGAGACTGTCTCCCGTGTCCCTGAACACGCCCAACAAGAACCAGATTACCACCGGAAAGGTGATTGCCGCCATGGCGGACGGCTCCACCGAGGGCATGAACGGCGAAGAGACCAATATGTACAACTACTGCAAGGCCAACCTGGACGGGGACAGGAGCCTGTGGGGCTGGAACATCGAATTCAACGAGGGCGGCTCCCAGACCATACTGATCGGCTATCAGGAGGCGGGCAACCTGGTCTATGACGAATTCTATGGCGCGCCCACGGACACCATGACCAGCAAATCCGGCACCCTGGAGGCCATGCTGGACGAGGCCATCGTGAAGATCGTGTCCGGACAGATGAGCGTAGACGAATACGACTCTGTCATCGAATCCTGGAAGGCTGCGGGCGGAGACCAGATTGTCCAGGAAGTGAACGACTGGTATCAGACCAGGTAAACAGGAGCGTACATATTTTGGAAGCCTGCGGGGCTACAGGCCTTTGACGAAGGGATGCGGCGTGAAGTCCGAAAGGATGGAATGCCGCATTCTTTTATGCGCAGGATCGCAGACAAGGGCGCGGCGCGCCCGGAGAGGAGTAATCGTAGATGAAGAAAAAGGGCTATAAAAAGAAATACACCGCCGCCATGTTCCGGCGGGAGCTGCCGCTGCATTTCATGATTCTGCCCGGGCTGGCACTGGTGCTGCTGTTCAGCTATGTGCCCATGGGAGGGCTGGTGATGGCCTTCCAGGATTTCATTCCCAGCAAAGGGCTGTTCGGGGACCAGAAATGGTGCGGGCTGGAGAACTTCCGCTTCGTATTCAGCCTGCCGGGCTTCAACAGGGCCCTGCAGAATACCATCATCATCGCGTTCTGGAAGATCGTGCTGGGGCTGCTGATGCCGATTCTGTTCGCGCTGCTTTTGAATGAGATCAGGTCCGTGAGGGTGAGCAAGTTCATACAGACTGTCTGCTATCTCCCCTATTTCATGTCCTGGGTCATTCTGGGGGGCATCCTGGTGGACGTGCTCTCCACCAGCGGCATCGTCAACCAGGCCCTGAACGGCCTGGGGATGGACAGCATCTTCTTCCTGGGGGACAACCGGTACTTCCGCACTACGGCCATATGGTCGGATATCTGGAAGAATTTCGGGTACGGCGCCATCGTCTACCTGGCAGCCATCCTGGGGATAGATACGGAGCTGTACGAGGCGGCCAGGATCGACGGGGCGAACAGATGGCAGCAGACCTGGCATGTGACCCTGCCCGGCATGCGGATGATCATCGTGCTGATGCTGGTGATGAGCCTGGGCAATGTGCTGAACGCGGGCTTTGACCAGATATTCAACCTCTACAGCCCGGCGGTCTACGAGAGCGGCGACATCATCGATACCTTCGTGTACCGGATGGGCGTCATCGATGCCCAGTACGGCCCTGCCACGGCGGTGGGCATGTTCAAGTCGGTGGTCTCCACGATTTTCATTTCGGTATCTTATTTCCTGGCATATAAGTTTGCGGATTACCGTATTTTCTAAGGAGGACAGCATGCGGAAAAAATCAGTTAGCAGGATTGTATTCGAAATCATCAATTATTGTGTCATGTTTTTGCTGACAGCCATCTGTCTGCTGCCGGTGATTCATGTGCTGGCCCTGTCCTTCTCCAGCAATACGGCGGCCTCCGCCGGACTGGTGAAGCTTCTGCCTGTGGAGTTCACCACCTATTCCTATCAGTATGTGGCGGGCAGGAAGGAGTTCTGGAACGCGGTGCTGCGCTCCCTTTTGCGGGTGGGAATCGGCGTGCCCCTATCCATGCTCCTGACCATCCTGATTGCCTATCCTCTGTCCAAGGAGTCGGACAAATTCCGCTTCCGGACTGTGTACGTGTGGATATTCTTCTTCACCATGCTGTTCTCCGGGGGCCTGATTCCGGGCTATATCCTGATTCAGAACCTGAAGATGATGGACAGCATCTGGGCACTGGTCCTGCCCATCGCCGTGTCCGTGTACAATGTGGTGCTGATGCTGAATTTCTTCCGGGGGATTCCCAGGGAGCTGGAGGAGGCGGCCCAGATCGACGGGGCCGGGCATCTCCAGACCTGCTTCCGGATCTACGTGCCCTGCGCCCTGCCCAGCATCGCCACCATTTCCCTGTTCACCTTCGTGGGCCACTGGAACAGCTGGTTCGACGGGCTGCTGTTCTCCAATTTCTCCCAGAACTACCCGCTGGCCTCCTACCTGCAGACCGTGGTGGTGAAGCGGGACATGGCGCTGATCGGGGCGGGAGACCTGCAGGCCCTCCAGAACATTTCTGACAGGACTGTCAGGTGCGCCCAGATTTTCATGGGCATGCTGCCCGTGCTGGTGGTATACCCCTTCGTGCAGAAATATTTCGTGAAAGGAATCGTGGTCGGCTCCGTGAAGGGGTGAGGGCAGAGGTAAAGGTACTGTATGGATTTATGCGGAACTGGAATAGGAGAAAAATGAGATGAAGCTAATCAATTTAATGACACAATATATGAAAAATCCACTGGGACTGGAAGAAATCCGCCCCGTTTTCTCCTGGAAATGGGAGGCGGACGGGAGCGGCTGCGGCCGGTTCCAGAGTTCCTGGAGGATTCAGGCGGCGGGAAGCCCGGAGGCCCTGGAGAGAGGGGAGGCCGACGCCTGGGATTCCGGAAAGGTTCCCGGAGAAAGGCCCTTTGGCATGCGCTACGGCGGCAGGAGGCCGGAAAGCAGGGAGCGGATTTACTGGCGCGTCATGGCTTGGGACGACTGCGGGCAGCAGACGGACTGGAGCGAGACGGCCTGGTTCGAGATGGGGCTATTGGAGGAGACGGACTGGGAGGCCCGGTGGATAGGCAGGCACAAAGAGGAGGACGCGACGCCGCTGTTCCGGAAATCCTTCCATGTAAAAGAAGGGGAAATAAAGAAAGCGCGCCTCTACGGCTGCGGCCTGGGGCTGGCGGACGTATTCCTCAACGGGGAGAAGACAGACCAGGATTACTACGAACCCTGGGATTCTGATTATCGGAAAACCGTCTACTACAAGACATGGAGCCTGGACGGGAAGCTGCGCCCCGGGGAGAATGTGCTGGGCTTCTGGCTGGGGAACGGCCAGTACAGGAACTATGAGGAGGTCTATACGCTGCCTGTCCGCTACCAGAAGACCGATGGCTGGCGGGAGAAGGACTCCGGATTCTACGGGGACGCAAAGGGAATCTTCCAGCTGGAGATCTGGTACGGGGACGGCAGCGTCCAGCGTATCGTGACGGATGAAAGCTGGCAGTGCGCGGCAAGCCCCCTGGTATTCTCCAACTGGTACGGCGGGGAGGACTATGACGGTCGCCTGGAGATAGACGGCTGGTGCGAGCCGGGCTGCGCTTCCGGAGATTGGCGGCATGCCGTGGAAAAGCAGCCGCCCTCCGGAGGGCTGAGAGCCAGGAACACGCCGCCCATCGGCATCGTGGAGGAGCTGGTGCCCAAGGCGGTCTACCCGATAGCGGACGAACGTTATATCGTAGATATGGGGAAGAACAGCGCGGGCTTTGAAAAGCTGATTCTGCGGGACACCACGCCGGACATGGCCGGGCGGAAAATCGTCATGTACCCGGCGGAGACCCTGGGGGAGGACGGCGGCGTGGACCAGTACAGCTGCACCCAGGGGGATTCCGGGGCAATCTACGACACCTATTGGATCAGGGGAAAGGGGACGGAGGAATGGCAGCCCAGATTCTGCTACCACGGCTTCCGCTACCTGGAGGTGGAGGGCTTCCCGGGGGTGCCGTCCAGGGACAATTTCCGGGGGTACCGCCTTCGGGTCCTGAATGAGCAGACCGGCAGCTTCGAGAGCGCGGA
>CAOOJO010000130.1 GCA_948496895.1 uncultured Acetatifactor sp.
CTTCATATTCCCCGTATTCCTCATAACAGGGCTCCCCGGTCTCCGCGGCGTCCTCCATCCAGCCATCGTCCTCCCCGGAAGCCTCCCCCTCATAGAAATACGCGTCCTCTTCCCTGTCATAGTCCGCAGACTCTTCCGGCTCGCTGTCCCAGTCATACTCATTCCTGTCATATTCTTCCCGGTCCGGAGTCCTGTTGTCCGGGCGTCCGAATAATCTTTTCATCCGCACTGTCCTTTCCGAAAGCAAAGCGTAATAATTCCGTAATAGTATAGCATCCTTTCCACGCTTCTTCAAGTGACAATCCCATTTCTTCATAATTTCTTAAAATCTTAAAATCTTTTAAAAAGTTTTAAAGTACTGTTAATAATGTAGACTTTCCCCTCTCATAATAGTAAAATGGACTTCAAAACAAGAACGGAGATCGGATATGAAGAACAGGAACCTTTCCCACAAAATTCCCGATATAGATATCATAGACCTGGAAGAGACAGACAGTCCGGAGCTTCCGGAGCCTGCCGAAGTACCTGCTCCCGCGGATCCCCGGGGCGGCAGGCGCGGCATCCTTTCCCGAATCAATATCCACATCGTCCTCCTGGTGGTGGCAGTGGTCTTCGTGGGCTGTATTGTATACAAAATCGCGAATTTCGGCGTGCGCGTGGATCTGGATGAAATATTTTCGGACGGGCCGGGCGAATACAGCGATACCTATGATACCATCCTGCCCCTGATAGACAAATCCAACAATCCGGTCTACAAGGACTTTGGGGAGGGTTCCACGATTCTGGCCCTGGGGAACGCCCCCTTTGCGGACGACAGGAGCTCCGAGGACAATCTGGCGAACCTTATCCGGAAGGAGACCGGCGCCACGGTCTACAACTGTTCCATCAGCGGAAGCTATATGGTGGCGGAGCGCGCCGAGCGGGATGTGGAGCAATCGCCCCAGGATCTCTTCAACCCTTACTGGCTGTGCAATATCGCCGCGGACAATCAGCCTGTCTGCGACGACTATCTGAAGGCCCTGGAGCTGCTGGGGGACGACGCTCCCCCGGAGGCAAGGCAGGTCTATGACACCCTGCGGGATATCCGCCTGGAGGACCTGGACGTGCTGGTGGTCATGTATGACGCCAGCGATTATCTGGCCGGGCACGCCATGTTCAACCCTGAAGACGCCACTGACATCACCACCTTCACCGGCGCTACGGAGGCGGTCATCGAGTACATGCAGTTCTATTACTCCAATGTCCGCATCATCATCATGTCCCCCACCTACGCCTTCGCCCTGGAGGAGAACGGGGACTACATCAGCAGCGATATGAAGCGGTACGGCGGGCAGGACGTGCTGAGCACCTACGCCATCCTGCAGTATGCCTCCTGCGTCTCCAGAAGCGTCACCTTCATCGACAATATCTACAATACCATCAATGAGGACAACGCGGAGAAATACCTGAGCGACCACATACACCTGAATCCCAAGGGCAGACAGAAAGTAGCCGAGCGTTTCGCCTACGCGCTCAGCTACTACAATGGTCAATTCGGCCAGACCGCCGCCCCGCAGCAGAACTGACGGGCCACCCACATCTCAAAGCCCATCCGCAGCCGTTGGGGCAGCGCGCGCCGCCGTCACGTCAGTCAAGCTCCGGCACAGCCAGTTCCACCTGGGTGTCCCGGTAGATCACATAGCCGTCCACCTGCCCGAACCGCTGCCATCCGTAATCCTCCGGATTCCCCCGCACCTTCTGGCCGGGGCGGAATATCACATAATGGCAGATATACTCCCTTGTCAGGGGGACCAATGTCTCCAGCCGGATGACCTCGGTCTCCATTTCCTCCCGGAGGGGATGATAATAGTTCCATTTGTCCACCGTAATCTCGCGGCCATAGGGCATACAGGTCATGGGGGAGTACTGGCGCACATACTGCAGCAGCTCCATGGGGAACAGCGCCCTCACCTCCCGCCCCGGCACATTGATGGCATCGCAGATCTCCACCACCACATCCGGCACATGATACATATTCTCCGCCCTGGAGAAAAAGGGGCTGCTGTAGATAAAGCTTCCGGATATCCCCAGAATGCCCGCCGCGCACAGAGCGAACAGATTCGCCCTCCTCTGCCCGTCCCGGGCCATGCGGCCGTAAATGCAGACGCAGGTGTAGGCAATCGCCACCGTAATGGGCAGCAGCCAGAGAATCCGGTAATAGATCTCGCCGTCCGCCACCCTGTACACCAGCCCGGCAAACAGGGGATTGAAGTATAAAAACAGCAGCGCCAGCGGCATATAGAGAAAAAGGACTCTCATATAGCTCCTCTTCTCGTTCAGCCACAGCCAGACAAGGCACAGAAGATACCATATCACGATCAGTCCCGTGCCCATATACTCCCGAAACAGTACAGCCACATCATTCCACATAAACCCTCCCGCCCGCCCGCGCAGGCCCGTCGTCACGATCCGGAAAGCAGATACAGAACCGCGTAAGCCACACCCGGCATGCAGCAGAGCATCAATGGCGCCAGTATCCGCAGCCGCCTGTAGCAGACGGCGCCCAGCGCCCCGGCCACTCCGATGGCCATGCACACCAGCAGGGCCCCCAATGTGCTGCACAGGCAGCCGGTCATGACGACAGTCCCCAGCAGCAGGTAGGTGGAAAACGGAATCCGTTCCTTCTCCTGGAGCTTTTTGAGCAGCAGCAGCAAAAGCAGCAGCAGAAACGGAATCACGATATTCCCCAGCGCAGCCTTCCCCTGCCTGCTCCTGGCGATCATGAAGTTCTCCACCGTATAGATCGAATAGTTGCCGAACAGCACCAACAGCTCTGTAAAGATCAGGAACATCGCCCGCTGGCCGCTCCTCTCCGGAAACAGCTCTTTGGAGAAGAGATAATAAATGCCGTAGGTCATGGCGATCAGCACCACCGGGGCCACTACCTGTGCCACTGTCACGGTACGCATCCCCGACAGCCTGGCCAGAAAGGCTATCCAGATTGGAAAGGGCGCCAGCCCGTGCCTGCTGTCCAGCATGGTCTCCCCGCCGGTATAGGGAAGCACCCGGTACATGGTGTCGGAATTCTCCGTCACGGCGGCCACAGCCACATAATACGCGTCATCCGTATCCGCATAGGCAAGCCTCACCGCCTGCGCCAGCTGAAAGAGCAGAACCGCGCCGAACACCGCCCAGAGCGCGATGCCTTCCACCGGCCTCCTGCCGGCCTCCTTTTCCTTCCGCCCCGAACCCCGGCCCTTTTTCCGGCGTCCGATCTCCAGGGCAGCCGCCAGGAGGGACAGCGCCGCCATATATGCCAGGTACAGCTCCGTCAGGAGGGTAAAGCTGCGCTTTCCCAGAATCAGGGGCACGCAGATCAGCTGGAACCCGGCCCACAGAAGGAACTGCCCGCTTATCCAGCGAAAAAGCAGGCTCCGGTCCTTCCCCCACAGGCCCCCCGCCAGGGCAGGGACTGCCAGAAGCAGACATGCCAATATCAATAGCTGAAGCGCCATGACCCTCACTCCCCTTTCTGCCCGCCCATGAGCAGGAGCGGCCCCATGAACCACAGCGCGTTGACCGCTATGGTCTCTCTGTAGTCCATCCTTCCGGCTCCCCGCATGGTCAACGCCGCGACCAGAATTCCCGAGGCCAGGATGCAGATTCCGGCGCAGCTCACAATAGCCTTCCCCCGGCTCCCCCTGCCTTCGACGACCGTTCTGTCGTCAATCCTCCGGAAAAGAAGCAGGAGGGCCGACAGCGCCAGCATCCACAGGAACCACCAGCATCCGTAATCCACGTAAGCCCCTGTCAGGCGCGGCGCGCTTTCCCGCATGACCTCATAATTCCTTCCGCTGTAGGAATCATACGCCCTTCCCTCCATCTGCAGCGGGAATACCGCGGAGGTCGCCGCGTATCCCAGCGCGTCCCAGCCTATCTGGCGCAGCACCATGGACCCGTGGCGCTCCCACCCTGTCCTTGCCATCTGCAGATAATATTCCTCCGCCGCCTGCTTTCCCACCTGGCTTTCCAGCCTCTCCTGCGCCAGGCTGATATTGTCCGGACTAAGGGAGGCTTCCCAGGCCACCGGCTCCAGAATGTCCCGCAGCTCCTCCCCGTATGCCACAAGGTCATTCCAGAGAGTGGGCCACGCGAAGCGGCTCGCGGCGGCCCCCGCCAGGCTGTGCCCCGGAGCCGTAAGGCGGTCCGGATCCGCCGCGCCGGAGAGGCCCACATGCAGCGCCCCGCAGACCGCGGCCGCCAGCAGGAACGCCCAGACCCGCTTCCCGCTGATTTTCGCCTTCAGCACTGCCAGAAGGAGCAGCAGGAAGCAGGAGCCCATGAGGGAGTAGGGCTGCAGGGACAGATGGCACTGCATGGCGAAGGGAACGGTCAGGAGCGCCAGCCCCCGCCACACCGCCAGACCCGCGCCCACCGGCCGCAGGCTCTGCAAAAACAGGAATCCCGCGAAAAACCCCACCGCCAGCTGCAGCGCATAGACGATTTCCCTTCTCTCCCCCAGGATGCTCACCAGCCCTCCGTACAGGACGGAGTCCGCCTCTCCAAAGCCCTGAGCCTGTCCGAAATTACAGCACATCCAACAGATTCCCAGTACGATCTGTATGCTGAAGCCTATGAAAAGCATTCCCTTCAGCGCCACGCGCAAACGGGGCGCCGCCCTTTTCGCATATCCCATGGACACCTCTGCCGCCCTTACTTATAAAATTTCCGGAGCGTATCGCAGATGTAGTCCACCTGCTCCAGCTCCAGTCCATAGTACATGGGCAGGCGCAGGAGACGCTCGCTCTCCCTTGTGGTATATCTGTCCTCCCCGTGGAACCGCCCGAACTTCAGGCCCGCCGGGGCGGTATGCAGCGGTATATAATGGAATACCGCGTGGATCTCATTCTGTTTCAGATACTCGATCAGCGCCGTCCTCTCCTCGATATCCTTTGCCTTGATATAGAACATGTGCCCATTGTGCACGCAGCCCTCCGGCACCATCGGCAGCTCTATCCTGCCCGCCTGGGCCAGCGGCTGGAGATTATCGTAATAACGTCTCCATATTGCCAGCCTTGCATCGTTTATCTCCTCCGCGATCTCCAGCTGGGCATAGAGATAGGCAGCGTTCATGTCGCTGGGCAGGTAGGAGGAGCCGTAATTGATCCAGGTATACTTGTCGATCTGGCCCCGGTAGTACTTGCTGCGGTTGGTCCCCTTCTCCCGGATGATCTCCGCCTCCTCTACGTTTCCTTCGTCCCTGATCAATAACGCGCCGCCCTCTCCCATGCTGTAGTTCTTGGTCTCATGGAAGCTGAAGCATCCGAAGTCGCCTATGGTGCCCAGCGCCTTCCCCTTGTAGGTGGCCATGATGCCCTGGGCCGCGTCCTCGACTACCGCCAGATGGTGCCTGGCCGCGATGTCCATGATCGTATCCATCTCACAGGCCACGCCGGCATAGTGGACAGGCACGATGGCTTTGGTGCGCTCTGTCACCGCGTCCTCTATGAGCTTCTCGTCCATGTTCATGGTATCCGGCCTGATGTCCACGAACACAGGCACGGCCCCCCGCAGCACAAAGGCGTCCGCTGTGGAGACAAAGGTGTAGGCAGGCATGATGACCTCGTCCCCGGGCCCGATGTCGGGCAGCAGAAGGGCCGCCAGCTCCGTGGCGTGGGTGCAGGAGGTGGTGAGCAGGCATTTCGCCGTGCCGGTCTTTTTTTCGATCCATTCGTTGCATTTCTTGGTGTACGGCCCATCGCCGCAGATCTTCTGGTTCTTCACACATTCCCGGATATAGTCCATGGCCTTTTCGGCGCAGGGCGGTACGTTAAAGTTTATCATGTCACAGTTCCTCCTTTTTCGTTTCACATTCTGGGTTCTTTCTATTTTCCATGTTCCCGGCCATTCTGCTGATGATATATTTGGGCCTGCCCTTCACCTCCTCGTAGATCCTGGCGATATAGTGGCCGATTATCCCCAGACTCAGCATCAGGAAGCCGCCGATGACCAGAATCAACAGGATGACTGTGGTAAAGCCCTCCACGGCAGTCCCCGACAGATATTTGACGAAGGTCTGCACGAACAGCACGATGCTGAAAAGGATGGATACCACCCCCATCACCGTCACCAGCTGCAGGGGAAGGGTGCTGAAGGAGGTGGCGTTGGTAATGGCATATTTCATCAGGCTAAGGGGCGACCACTTGCTCTCCCCGAACTGCCTCTCCCGCACCTGGTAGGAGACATACTCCCTGCGGAATCCCGCCCAGAAGCTCAGCGCCCGGAAAAAGGTATTGCGCTCCGGCAGCCCCAGCAGCACGTCCACCACCTTTCTGTCCAGGAGCTTGAAATCCGAGGAGGCGTTCATGTCCATCTTGATCAGGCCGCTCATGATTTTGTAGAACAGGCCCGCGGAAAGCTTATGGGCCAGGCTCTCCTTCCCCCGGCTCTCCTTGATGCCCTCCACCACCTCCGCGCCGCTTAGCCACAGCTTCCACATCTGGGGCACCACCTCGGGAGGGTGCTGCAGGTCGCAGTCCATGACCACCACCGCGTCCCCAGCGGCCAGCCTCAGTCCCGCGAAGATGGCGGCCTCCTTCCCGAAATTGCGGGAGAACTCCGCCCCCCTTATCCTGGGGTTCCCCGCCGCCGCCCTCTGTATCTGTTCAAAGGTACCGTCCCCGGAGCCGTCGCTTACGAAGACAAGCTCATAGTCTATATCGTTCTCCTCCAGCAGCCGCGCCAGCACCTTCGCCGTGTTGGGAATATTCTGTTCCTCATTATAGGCCGGCAGTACAACCGATAATAGCATTCTGTCTCTCCTGTGTCAGCGATTTACGTTCTCCGTCTTGATATACATGACCCCGTCGATGACGCGGATGGAGTCAGGCCCCGGAAAGCTGTCCATTGCAATATACTCCTCAGACTCATAGATGTCAAGCATGGCCTCCTCCGGCAGGATATTCAGGGTGGCGCCCAGATAGTGCCGGATGAACAGCTCATAGTTCCGCCCTCTGTACAGCAGGCTGTCGCCGCTCATGCCTATCATATTGGCGGTCACGGGCAGCGTGATGTCGGTCACCGGGAACTGCTCCTCCCCCACTACGCCGATCATGGCGATGGGGATTCCCTGGTAGTACCCTTCCGTCTGCTCTATCCGATCCAGCAGCCGCACACAGTAGGCGTAGGTCTTCTCATACCGCTTCTGCAGATTGGAGTAGGCGATATTGTCCGCCACGCTATAGCAGAACACCAAAGTCCCAGCCGCCGCCAGCCCCAGCCATTCCATCCAGACGCCCGCTTT
>CAOOJO010000131.1 GCA_948496895.1 uncultured Acetatifactor sp.
CGGGCTAGAAATGCAAAATAGTACATAGCCGGGGGAATTTCGGGCAAAAAAGTACATTGCATCTTTTCCGGAGAAGGCCTATACTTTGTCGGAAACGATAAAGTTCGGACTATCCCGGAAAACGGGAGTTGGAAAAGAGGTTACATACATGACGAAAGATATGACGCAGGGAAGTCCCATGAAGTTGATTCTGGGGTTTTCCGTTCCGCTTTTATTCGGATTCCTGTTCCAGCAGTTCTACAGCCTTGTGGATACGGTGATCGTAGGGCGCTTTCTGGGCACGGACAATCTGGCGGCAGTGGGGGCCACGGGCTCCGTGAACTTCCTGATCATCGGCTTCTGCATGGGGGTGTGCAGCGGCTTCTCCATCCCGGTGGCCCATAAGTTCGGGGCCAGGGACTACGCGGATTTGCGCAGGTATGTGGCAAACTGCGTATGGCTCTCCATAGGTTTCGCGGCGGTGCTGACTGTGGCCACGGCGGTTCTGGCCAGGCAGATCTTGGTCTGGATGCGCACGCCTTCGGACATCATCGACAGGTCATATGCCTACATATACGTCATCTTCCTGGGAATCCCGGTGACATTCCTCTACAACATGACCTCCGGTGTCATCCGGGCGCTGGGGGACAGCAGGACGCCAGTGATCTTCCTGGTGATGTCCTCCTTCCTGAACGTGGGCCTGGACCTCTTCTTCATCGTGAACCTCCATACGGGGGTACAGGGGGCGGCCCTGGCCACTGTGATCTCCCAGGGGGTGTCGGGGGCGTGCTGCCTGCTGTTCATGGTGAAGAAGTTCGAGATCCTGCGGATCCGGCGGGAGGAGTGGAGGCCGGACGGCCATCGGATGCGGATGCTGTGCGGCATGGGTGTGCCCATGGGGCTGCAGTATTCCGTCACGGCCATCGGCAGCGTGATTCTGCAGAGCGCCACCAACACCCTGGGATCGAACGCCGTGGCGGCAGTGACCGCATCAGGGCGGATCAACGGCTTCCTGGCCTGTCCCTTTGACGCCATGGGCTCCACCATGGCCACCTACGGCGGGCAGAACATCGGGGCCAAGCGGCTGGACCGTATAGGCCAGGGGCTGAAATCCTGCGTCATGCTGGGGATAGGGTATTCCGTAATCGCGCTGTTCGTGAGCATCTTTCTGGGCAGGCCGCTGGCCTCCCTTTTCCTGGATGCCTCCGAGAGCGCCATTATCGACAATGTGCGCTTCCTGTTGATTGTCAATACCGCAAGCTATGTCCTGCTGGGGCTGGTGAACATCATCCGCTTCCTGATACAGGGGATGGGCTTCCCCACCTTCGCCATCCTGGCCGGGGCGCTGGAGATGGTGGCCAGGAGCGCGGTGGGATTCGTGCTGGTGCCCTTACTTGGGTTCACGGGCGTGGCATTGGGGAGTCCCCTTGCGTGGCTGTTCGCGGACTTATTCCTGATTCCGGCGTACTTCCATGTCCGCAGGAAGCTGGAGAGGCAGTTTTCGGAGACGTGACAGGCAGGGGCGGCAGCTACTGGCCGGTCTCCAGCGTCCTGGACGCGAAAGCAATCTCCTGCTCCAGGTAGTCCGGCACCGGGGTGTTGCTGTTGCGCAGCTTCTGGCGCAGCATGCTCAGCTTCTGCACCCGCTGTCCGGACAGGATCCTCTGGCGGCCAAGGAGCTCCGAGAACATGGGGTTCTGCTCCAGCGCTGCGTCCATGGAGGCGGGGAGAGGGCAGTACAGGAACAGGATCCTGCGGGCCACCTTGTTCATCCTGGCCGAGCCGCTGCTCTCGTAGAAGATCCAGGTGATATAGTCCCTGACGAACATCTCCCGGAAGCTGTTCTTGGCCCGGACCAGGCTGTTCTGCAGCTTCTCCTTGGCGTCCTTGCTCAGCTCCGTGTTCTTCTTGTAGAACTGCATGTAGTCGAAATATTCGCTGGTCAGGGAGGGCTCCGACACATCGTTCCAGCGGCCGCTCTGGATGCGCTTGCACATCTCCCAGCGGAATTCGCCGGTCATGCGGACGATTGCCGTGTCCAGGCTTTCCATGTAGAACGCGGGCAGGATCATGCGGCTGGGGCTGTTGCGCTTGCGGCCCTCGATCTCCTGCCACAGGGAGCCCCTGATCCCGGCGTTGGGCATCAGGATGATGTCGGGCAGGTATTCCACATGCATGGGCTCCCGGTTCATGGCCTGGGCCAGGTCGTAATCGATGGTCTCCCGGTAGAACGCGGAGAAGTCCACTTTCCTTAGCATGTTCAGGGCGCTTTCCACTTTCTCCGGGGTGACGAAGGAGTCCCTTAGGTCTTTGAGCATGTTCTCGGCGGTGAACAGCGGGCAGAAGGTGGTCACCCGGCCGAAGGTCACCTTGTTGGCGCTGGGGAAGAGGTTCTCCAGCTCGTAGCGCACCTTCGCCATGCGGTCATTCTCCAGCTCGGCCACCTGGGCGGCGGAGAGGTTGTTCTTTTTCTTCTGCAGATAGACATAGTCATCGTAATCCTCGTCCAGCTCGCTGCGGCTGGGGTTCTTTTCCCCGTCATAGATTGCCATCAGCCAGTCGTAGAAGGTGTAGACGCCCATCTGGCCCGGCTCGCTCATATAGCTGGCCAGGCGATAGAGGGCGACGGCATTGTCTTCCCCTGCCAGCTTCTCGTCCACATAGCCGAAATACAGGAACATCCGCACGGAGACGGGCATGCCTGGCACGGACAGGGAGCGCTGGAACACCTCCGTGTACAGGAGATAGAATTCGTCTGTGAGCTTCCTGCGCAGGCGGGTGCACTCGTCGTCCGTGGAGTTTTTGTCCCTGGTGCTCCTGTAGAGGGAGACATGCTCCCGGAAGGAGGCTTCCTTCTCACCCTCAAGCCCGGCATAGTCCAGAATGGTCTCCAGAGAACCCTCCAGGAGCTGCAGGACATCCGCATCGGAGCCGTCCCCCGCGCCCTGTGCCGCATCGGGGTGCTGGAGAGCACCCTCTTTCCGGCGGAAGGCCTCCACCCGGGTCTGCGCCTGTGCCTCAGGAGGGATGTCATATTCATCGGGCAGGAAGAGCATCTGCTCGATGCTCTCATACAGCTCGCTGGCGTCCTGTCCCTCCTGGCGAAGGCGGTAGTAGAGCTTGGACATAGCGTCGAAGAGGTCGTTTCCCGAGGGGCTGAAATAACAGCTTACAATCTGGGAGCGGTACTGTGCCTGTGCCTCCAGCACCCGGTAGGACTTGTTCAGATCCAGGGAGCCCTTCCGCAGGGCACCCAGGGACAGGCCCGGCTCCCGCAGCAGAACAGCGGAATCGGCGCTCATATAGATGCGCTGCAGCGCGGCATAATACCTGCTCAGCCATTCATCGCTGGAGTCCTCCAGGCTGGGGGCGATGGCCTCCACCTCCGCAGGGATGCGGGAGGGCGCCTTA
Organism: uncultured Acetatifactor sp.; assembly: GCA_948496895.1. GTDB lineage: Bacteria > Bacillota > Clostridia > Lachnospirales > Lachnospiraceae > Acetatifactor. The sequence goes on from CAOOJO010000131.1 coordinate 3,391, forward strand.
TGTCTCTCGCACAGGTCGGCGTACAGCTCACAGTCGGTTCGGAGCCTGCGGTAGAGATTGGCGCTGGTCACCTCCGACAGGGAGCACTGCTCCAGCATGGCATTGAACTGCCGCAGGAGGGACAGGATGAAGAGCTTCGCGATGTCGGGACGCTTCCGCATCAAATCCTCCAGGGCCTCCAGGCTGGTCAGGGGGTAGGGCATGAGGGTGGTATCCTCTAAGGCGGTGTAGGTCAGAAAGTGTATTTCCGAGCATATCTCACAGATGCCCGCCACATCTCCGTTTCGGATCTGGTAGGAGCCCCCGGGACACTGTACCTCCACCTGTCCCTGGGAAATCAGGTACAATGTGGTCATGGGCTGTTCGCTGCTGCAGATGGTCTTGGATTTTTCAATAACGATTCCTGGCATAGTGCTTTTCCTTTCTTATTAAAATCGCTGTGCGATGGCTCTAAAGCTAAAGTCCGCTCGGCGCACACATCCTGAGAGAAACTTTCATTCGAAGTGCACTCATGAAAGTTCCTCTCGTGCGCCTTCGGGACTTTAGTGTTCGGTTTTATGGTTCAGGTTCTTCTGGGCCGTGGACAGCATCAGCTTGATGCGGTTCAACTGGTTCACCTCGCTGGCGCCCGGATCGTAGTCAATGGCCACGATATTGGATTCAGGGTAGCTCTTGCGCAGGGCCTTGATGACCCCCTTGCCCACCACATGGTTGGGCAGGCAGCCGAAGGGCTGGGTGCACACGATATTGGGCACGCCCTCATGGATCAATTCCACCATCTCTCCCGTCAGGAACCACCCCTCCCCGGTCTGGTTGCCGATGGAGACGATGGGCTCCGCGTAGGAGGCGATGGTCCGGATGGGCGTAGGCGGCGTAAAGTGCCTGGATTTCCGGAACGCCTTCGCCATGCTTCCTCTAAGCACATGCTCTATGGCCCAGATGCCCAGGGAGCAGGCGCGGGCGGCTTTTTTGCTGGTGCCCAGATGCTCAGCTTTGTAAATCTGGTTATAGAAGCAGTACAGCATGAAGTCCATCAGGTCCGGCACCACGGCCTCCGCCCCTTCGCTCTCCAGAAGCTCCACCAGATGGTTGTTGCCCGCCGGGGAGAACTTCACCAGGATCTCCCCCACGATGCCCACCCGGGGCTTCTGGATGTCCCGGAGGGGAATCTCGTCGAACTCCCGGATGATGCTACGGCACATTTTACCGAATCGAAGCAGGTTCACATGCTTCGCGGAGACGAAATCCTGTGCTTTTTTTACCCATTTCCTGTGCAGGGCATCTACGCTGCCCGGGGTGGCCTCATAGGGGCGCATCCGGTATACGCAGCGCATGAAGATGTCGCCAAGCTGGGCGGCCAGGGCTGCGCGGATCAGCATGTCGGCATTCAGATGGAAGCCGGGATTGCTCTCGATGCCGGCCAGGTTCAGGGAGATGACGGGAATCTGCTCCATACCCGCCTTCTGCAGGGCCCTGCGGATGAAGCCCACGTAATTGGTGGCGCGGCATCCGCCGCCGGTCTGGCTCATGACGATGGCGGTCTTGTGCAGGTCGTACCGTCCCGACTGCAAGGCCTCCATGATCTGCCCCACCACCAGCAGGGAGGGGTAGCAGGCGTCATTGTTCACGTATTTCAGCCCCACGTCCACGGAGTGGCGGTTGTCGTTGTCCAGGACTATGAAATTGTAGCCGCAGGCGTTGAAGGCCGGCTGCATGATCTCGAAGTGGATGGGGGACATCTGGGGGCAGATGATGGTGTAGTCCTTTCGCATCTCCTCGGTGAACGGCACCTTCTCTATGGCGGAGGAGCGGAGCGTGCGCTCCTTGTGGTTCCTTTCCCGCACCTTGATGGCGGAGAGCAGGGAGCGCACCCGGATCCTGGCGGCCCCCAGGTTGTTCACCTCGTCGATCTTCAGGCAGGTGTATATCTTGCCGGAGCCGGACAGGATGTCGTTCACCTGATCCGTGGTCACCGCGTCCAGGCCGCAGCCGAAGGAGTTCAGCTGGATCAGGTCCAGGTAGTCCACCGTCCTCACGAAGCTGGCGGCGGCATAGAGCCTGGAGTGGTACATCCACTGGTCGGATACGATGAGAGGTCTCTCCGGGCATCCCAAGTGGGAGACGGAGTCCTCCGTCAGCACCGCCACGTCGAAGGAGGTGATCATCTCTGGCAGGCCGTGGTTGATTTCCGGGTCGATGTGGTAGGGGCGCCCGGCCAGCACGATGCCCCGCTTTCCGGTCTCCTGGAGCCAGGCGATGGTCTCCTCCCCCTTCTTCCGCATGTCCATGCGGGTGCGGTCCAGCTCCTCCCACCCGGCGGCGGCGGCAGCGGCCACCTCCTCGGCGGGCAGCTCCGCGAACTCTCTGGTCAGGGCCTCCGTGACGGTGGAGATGTCCCGGAAGGACAGAAAGGGATTGCGCAGCGTCGCCTGGCCGTTTCCGATGGCCTCCACATTGTTCTTGATGTTCTCGGAGTAGGAGGTGACGATGGGGCAGTTGTAATGGTTGGTGGCCCCCTCCACCTCGTCCCGCTCATAGAACAGGGCGGGGTAGAACACGAAGTCCACCTTCTGCCGGATCAGCCACTCCACATGGCCGTGGGCCAGCTTGGCGGGGTAGCACTCCGACTCGCTGGGGATGGACTCGATGCCCAGCTCGTAGATCTGGCGGTTGGAGCTGGGGGAGAGGAGCACCCGGTATCCCAGCCTGGTGAAGAAGGTATGCCAGAAGGGATAGTTCTCGTACATGTTCAGCACCCTGGGGATGCCCACCGTGCCCCTGGGGGCCTGGTCCGGGGCCAGGGACTCATAGGAGAACAGGCGCTTCAGCTTGTACTCGAAGAGGTTGGGCACGTTGTGGGCGTTCTTCTGCCCGCCGATGCCCCGCTCGCAGCGGTTGCCGGAGATATACTGACGGCCTCCCGAGAATTTGTTGATGGTGAGGCGGCAGCTGTTGGTGCAGCCCCGGCACTTCGCCATGCTGGTCTCGTACTTCAGGGCGCAGAGCTTCTCGTAGGAGAGCATATGGGTCTCATACCCCGCCTCGAACCGCTCCCTGGCGATCAGCGCCGCGCCGAAAGCGCCCATGATGCCCGCGATATCGGGCCGGATGGCCTCACAGTCCGCGATTTTCTCAAAGCTGCGCAGGACGGCGTCGTTGTAGAAGGTGCCGCCCTGGACCACGATGTTCTTTCCCAGCTCCGAGGCATCGGACACCTTGATGACCTTGAACAGGGCGTTCTTGATCACGGAGTAGGCCAGCCCCGCGGAGATGTCGGGCACGCCTGCGCCCTCCTTCTGGGCCTGCTTCACCCTGGAGTTCATGAACACGGTGCAGCGGGTGCCCAGGTCGATGGGATGCTCCGCGAAGATGGCGGCCTGGGCGAAATCCTCCACGCTGTAGTTCAGGGATTTGGCGAAGGTCTCGATGAAGGAGCCGCAGCCCGAGGAGCAGGCCTCGTTGAGCAGCACGCTGTCCACCGCGTGGTCTTTGATCTTGATGCATTTCATGTCCTGGCCGCCGATGTCCAGGATGCAGTCCACATCGGGGTTGAAGAAGGCGGCGGCGTAGTAATGGGCCACGGTCTCCACCTCGCCGTCGTCCAGGAGGAACGCGGCCTTCATCAGGGCCTCGCCGTAGCCTGTGGAGCAGGAGCGCACGATGCGCACGCCCTCCGGCAATTGCCCGTAGATTTCCTTTAAGGAGCGGATGGCGGTCTTCATGGGGCTGCCGTCATTGTTCGCGTAGAAGGAATAGAGCAAAGAGCCGTCCTCCCCCACCAGCGCGATCTTTGTGGTGGTGGAACCGGCGTCGATGCCCAGGAAAGCGTTGCCGGTGTAGTCGGCCAGCTTCGCCGTGCCCACATGGGCCT
>CAOOJO010000132.1 GCA_948496895.1 uncultured Acetatifactor sp.
GAGGCCTATGCTGCCCTGGGGATTACGGGCGTGTGGATTCATATCGTGCTGTACAACCTTGTCCCCTATCCCTTTGACGAAAAGCTGTCCCGGGGCTGGGAGGCCCGGCAGGAGGGGATGCGGTACCTGACGGAGAAGCTGGCAGGATGGGGGCTGCGCCTGTTTTTGTACTTCAATGAACCCAGGGCCATGCCCATGGCTTTCTTCGAAAAGAACCCTGAGCTTCTGGGGATGGCCAATTCCGAGGGGACCCTGGGCACCTTGTGCGTGAGCAGGCCCGAGGTGCAGGCATACCTCCGGGACAGCGCCGCCATGCTGGCCGGGAATGTCCCTCTGCTGGGCGGCATCTTCACCATTACCGCCTCCGAGAACATGACCAATTGCTACAGCCATGTAGCCGACGGCAGGAGGACCGCGTGTCCCCGCTGCAGGGCCATGACCCATGCGGAGAGCTTCGCTCTGGTGAACCGTCTGGTATACGAGGGAATCTCCAGCGTATCCACCACCATCCGGGTCATCGCCTGGACCTGGGGATGGCAGGGCGGCTGCGCCCGGGAAGTGATAGGGATGCTGCCGAAGGAGATTTCGGTGATGAATGTAAGCGAACAGGCTGTCACGAAGACCATCGGGGGGACGCAGACCAGCGTGCTGGACTATTCCATATCCATGGAGGGGCCGGGGGAGTACGCCCTGAGGAACTGGCGGGACGCCCACGAGAGCGGGCATAAGGCCTACGCGAAGATACAGGCCGACAATACCTGGGAGATGGCGGCTGTGCCCTATATCCCTGTATTTGAACAGATCTACCGCCATGCCCGCAGGCTCACGGAAGCCGGGGAGAGCCGGCCGGACGGGCTGATGCTGTCCTGGAGCCTGGGCGGATACCCTTCCGCGTCCTTAAAGCTTCTGGCGGCATTTTATGAAAAAGGAGATTCCGTTCCCGAATTGAAGGAGATTTATGGGAAAATGTTCCCGGGAGCGGACGTGGATACCCTTGCGGAAGCCATCCATGCGTTCAGCGAGGCCTTTGCCGAGTATCCCTTCCATCTGGGAAGCGTCTATCAGGGGCCTCAGGAGCATGCCCCGGCCAATCTGCTCTATGAGCGGCCCACGGGCTTTTCGGCCACCATGACCGGTTTCCCTTACGACGACATCGACGGCTGGCGGAGCATTTTCCCGCTGGAGACCTATATGGCACAGCTAAAGAAGCTGTCGGACAGATGGCATGAAGGGCTGTGGCGATTGAAGTCCCTGTGCGGGGAGACGGAGGACGCGCGCCTTGAGGAGCTGTGGGACTGCGCGGAGATCTGCGACTGCCATTTCCGCTCCATGTATCTGCAATGCCTGTTCGCGGCCATACGGGATAACAGGGCTGGGGCCCATGATATGACCATGGCGGAAATCCTGCGGGAGGAAGAGGAGATCAGCATGCGCGTGGCAGCAGTCCAGGCCCGCAACGCCACCATCGGATATGAGGCCAGCAACCATTATTTCTACTACAGGAATGTCTTGATAGAGAAGGCGATAAGCTGCCGTTACCTGGCAGGGAGAGCCGGGCTGCGGGAGGGCGGAGTATGAAGTTCGACTATGCGGCTGAGGAGGAAAAGTGCAGGGCCGGACTGCTCTACAATATCCGCACGCCGGAGAGGGAGGCGGCCCATGTGGCCTGTATGGATCTGTGCCACGCATATAACCATACCCTGCCCTCCGACTTTCCGGGGAGGGAGCGGATTCTGCGGAAGCTTTTCGGGAGGCTGGGGGCGGAGCCCTATGTGGAACCGGATATCTTCTGCGGCTTCGGATTCAATATGGAGGCAGGGGACAGGCTGTTCGTGAACAGTGGCTGCGTGTTCGTGGATCCGGGGAAGATCGTATTCGGGGATGATGTGCTGATAGGCCCTCAGTGCGGGTTCTATACTGCCATCCATCCCATGGATACAAAGCTGCGGGCGGAAGGGTATGAGGTGGCAAAACCTATCCATGTGGGGAACAATGTCTGGTTCGGAGGCCATGTCAGCGTCCTGCCTGGGGTGACCATCGGCGCCGGCAGCGTAATCGGAGCCGGCAGCGTAGTGGCGCGGGACATCCCCAGCGGTGTGCTGGCGCTGGGGAACCCCTGCCGGGTGGTGAGGGAGATTTAATTTTTGCTTGCAATCAAAACAAAATAATGATATACTACCCCCAACAGCAAAGAAGATGTGTCAGTAGCCCACACGGTTCCCCGCCCCAAGAGAAGGATGCCCTGGCTGGAAGCATCCGGCGGGACGTGTACGCGAATTTCAGCATCGGAGCTTCCTGCGAGAAACTAAGCAGGATGTATTCACTGCATTAAAGTGAGCATGAGAGCACGCAGGAAGCGCAAGCATCCCCTGCGTGAAAAAGGGTGGTACCGCGATGATTCGTCCCTTCTGCGCCTGGCGCAGAGGGGATTTTTTCATTTGCTTTAATCGCAATGACCTGTGCAGGGAAAATGTCTTTTAAAATCAAGAAAAGGAGATAAGCGAAATGTTCAATGCAGACGACCTGAAGAAAGCATTCCTGGCCGACATTGAATCGGCCGCATCCGAGATCCAGCTCTCCGATGTGTGGAAGAAGTATCTCAGCAAGACCGGTTCCGTCCAGAAGCTGATGAACGGCATCAAGGAAGTGGCCAAGGAGGAGAAGAAGGCCTACGGCCAGTTCGTCAACGAGGTGAAGACCTGGGTCCAGGAGAAATACGACGAGAAGAAGGCCCAGATAGAGGCCTACGAGCTGGAACAGAAATATCAGAGGGAAGCCATAGACGTGACGGTTCCGGTGAAGCGCCGTCCTGTGGGGAACCTCCATCCCCTCACCGCCGTGAAGCATGAGATCATCAACGTGTTCGCCGGCATGGGCTTCGAGGTCTTCGAGGGGCCGGAGATCGAGGACGACGACCACAACTTCACCCGCCTCAACGTCCTGAAGGACCACCCCTCCAGGGACATGCAGGACACCTTCTGGCTCACGGAGGACCTGCTCCTGCGCACCCACACCTCCCCGGGCCAGATCCGGGTCATGGACAGCAAGAGGCCGCCAATCAAGGTGCTGGTGCCCGGCAAGGTGTTCCGCTCCGACTCGGACGCCACCCACTCCCCCATGTTCAGCCAGATGGAGGGCCTGGTGGTGGACAGGCACATCACCCTCTGCGATTTGCAGGGCATGCTGGACGAATTCGTGAAGAACCTGTTCTCCGACGCGGCGAAGACCAGGCTGCGCCCCTCCTACTTCCCCTTCACGGAGCCTTCCGTGGAAGTGGACGTGAGCTGCTTCAAGTGCGGCGGCGCAGGCTGCCCCCTCTGCAAGGGCACGGGCTGGATCGAGGTCCTGGGCGGCGGCGTGGTCAATAAGAAGGTGCTGGAGAACTGCGGCATCGACCCGGAGGCGTATTCGGGCCTGGCCTTCGGCATCGGCATAGAGCGCATAGCCATGCTGAAATACGGCATCAACCATATGGGCAAGCTCTTCGAGAACGATGTGGAGTTCCTGAAGCAATTCAAGGCATAGAGAGGAGGCAGGCTAGACATGAAAGTATTACTGAGCTGGTTAAAGGAATATGTAGACATAGACGTGACCCCCAGGGAGCTGGAGGAGAAGCTGTTCTCCGCCGGGCTGGAGGTGGAGGAGGTCACCTACCTGGGCGAAAACATCGAGAAGATTTACGTGGGTCAGGTCACCTCCATAGAAAAATACGAAGGGACGCACCTTTATATCTGCCATATCGACTGCGGCGAGCAGGGCCATGACCACCTGATCCTCACCGGCGCGGACAATGTGTTCCAGGGGGCAAAGGTTCCCGCCTGCCTGGTGGGGGCCAAGCTGCCGAACGGCCTGGAGATCGCCCCCAGGAAGATGAAGGACATGATGTCCTACGGCATGCTCTGCTCCGGGGAGGAGCTGGGCCTGGACAAGAACTGGTACCCCGGGGCAGACGTGAACGGCATCATGATCCTGGCCGACGACGCGCCTGTGGGAGAGGACATTAAGACCTACCTGGGCCTGGAGGACTATGTGTTCGATATTTCGATTACGGCCAATCGGCCTGACTGCCAGTCCGTGCTGGGCATCGCCAGGGAGGTGGCGGCCTTCCTGGGGAAGGAAGTCAAGAACCCCGACATGAGCTACACCTGTGACGGCACTGTGAACGGGGACATCAGCGTGACCGTGATTGACAAGGACGTGTGCCCCAGGTACCTGGGCCATTATGTATATGACGTGCAGTACAAGGAGTCGCCCCTGTGGATGAAGCGCAGGCTCATTGCCGTGGGCCACAATGCCATCAGCGCCATGGTGGATATCACCAACTACGTGTTGGTGGAGATCGGCCAGCCCATGCACGCCTTCGACCTGGACACCCTGGAGGGCTCCTCCATCGTAGTCCGTCTGGCGGCCCAGGGCGAGGAGCTGGTGACCCTGGACGGGAAGAAGCGGGTGCTGGACACCAGCAACCTCCTAATTTGCGACAAGGTGAAGCCTGTGGGCCTGGCCGGCGTCATGGGGGGCCAAAACAGCGAGATTACGGAGCATACCAGGGAAGTCCTCTTTGAGTCCGCCAAGTTCCGCAAGGACAGCGTCCGCAAGACCGCCAGGGGGCTGGGGCTCCACTCCGACGCGGCGGCCCGGTACGAGAAGGGCATAGACGAGTATTCCGTGGAGTGCGGCATGGCAAGGGCCCTGCACCTGGTCCAGGCCCTGGGGGTAGCGAAGGTCAGCTCCTCCCACTTCGACGTCAGCGCCGGGGCATCCACCGAGAGGCGGGTCATCCGGGTAGAGACCGATAAGGTGAACTACGTGCTGGGCATAGAGGTGCCGGAGGAGGAGATGGTGCGCATTCTGCGGAACCTGAACTTCGGCGTGGAGTGCGAAGCGGGCGTGTTGACCCTGTCCGTCCCCCGCTACCGCGAGGATATCGAGACGGATCAGGACATCGCGGAGGAAGTGATCAGGGAGTACGGCTACGACAAAGTAGTCCCCACCTTCCTGGGGGAGGCCCTGGTGACCAACGGCGGCCTGAACGCGGCACAGCGAAAAGAATTAGCCGTTAAAACGTTCCTCTGCACCCAGGGCTATTACGAGATTCAGACCATTGCCATGACTGCCCGGACGGAATTCGACCAGTTCCTGATCCCCGAGGAAGCGAAGGAGAGGCAGGCGGTGGAAATCCTGAACCCCATCACCGAGAACCTGAGCATCATGCGGACCTTCCTTGCCCCTGCCATGGTCAGGGCCATTGAGAACAACATCAAGAACGGCCATGAGGGCATGCGGTTCTTCGAGCTGGCCAATGTATATCTGCCGAAGAGCCTGCCCCTCACCGAGGCCCCTCAGGAGGTGAAGACCCTGTGCCTGGGAGCCTGCGGCGAATCCGAGGATTTCTTCGCCATGAAGGAGACACTGGAAGCCCTGGCGGCGGACAGCGACCTGAAATTTACCTATAGAAAAGGAAACGTCCCCTACCTCCATCCCGGCAGGACAGCGGAGGTTCTCTGCAATGGCACGGTGATAGGCACCTTCGGGCAGCTGCGCTACGACGTGGTGGACTCCCTTGCAATCGCCAAGGACAAAAAGGGAGATACGAAAATCTTCCTCGCGGAGCTGAACTACGATGCACTCAGTGAGAAATTCAAGGCCGAGATCCACTATGAGCCGGAATCCCCCTATGCCAGGGCTGCCAGGGACATTTCCCTGGTGGTGGACAAAAGCGTGGAATGCGGCGAGATCATCGAGAAGATTCAGCAGGCGGACGCCCTGGTCTCCAAGGTGGAGCTCTTCGACATCTTCGAGAGCGAGAAGCTGGGAGCCAATAAGAAGAGCATGGCCTTCAACATCGAGCTGGCTTCCAAGGAGAAGGATGTCACCGATGACATGACGGAAGGGGCCATCGGGAAAATCCTGGAGCTGCTGGGCGAGGCTTACGGCGCGCAGATGAGAAGCTGACGTTATAAAAAACCCCCGGAAATGCTGGCAAACGGCATTTCCGGGGGTTTTTCTTTTCTGTGGCTACTTTAGGATATTTCCTGGTGAGATTTAAACTCTATATCGTTTTCCGATTCGTCGAACACCTCGCTCGCTTCCCTGTATCTGCCGTCTGCAATATCGCTTTCTCCGACATTCACATCCTCAATGAAGTCTCTCTTAGACATGCGTCCTAAAGCCTTGCCCACCTTGCTGTCAACAGGGCCACCCTCATGTTGCCGGAAAAGACCTTTCATGAAATCTACACCTGCCTCTCGAACACCGGAATAGAATCGATCGGCGCCATGGCATGGACGACCTGGCCGCCCTGGTACTCCTTCCCGTCCCTGGTGTCCCGCCAGGCACCAACCGGCAGGTACACGTCCCGCTCAAACTGGTTCAGGCGCAGGATCGGCGCCACCAGATACCTGTCCCCGAACATGTATTGATCCTGCAGCTCCCAGCACCTTTCGTCCTCCGGGAACTCGTAGAACATGGTGCGGATTAGCGGGGAGCCGTTCTCCGAGGCCTCCCTGTAGAGCCCCCTGATATAATCGTGCATGCCCCTGCGGATGTCCAGGTACTTGCGCATGATGCGGTAATTCTCCTCCCCGTAGCTCCACAGCTCGTTGGGCTGGCCCGTGTGCAGATAGCCGCCGCCCCAGTCCCTGTCGTCCAGGGGCGGGATATTGTAAGGCCCCCTGTCCCCGTGCATCCGCAGCACCGCGGAATACACCGCGAACTCATACCAGCGGATCAGGAGCTGCTGGAAATCCGGGTCGTTCACATCGTCCGTCATGAACCCGCCTACATCTGTAGTCCACCAGGGGATGCCCGCCAGCCCCATGTTCAGCCCCGCCTGGAGCTGGTCATAGAGGGCCTCGAAGGTGCTGGGCACATCCCCGGACCAGACCACATTGCCGTACTTCTGGCTCCCCGCCCAGGCGCAGCGCAGCAGGTTTACGATTTCCTCGTTCCCCAATGCCTTCATGTTGTCATAGAAGACACGGCTGTAGAGCTGGGGATAGATATTGCTGCAGGACAGGGCGGGCCCCTCCATGTACCGGTAGTGGTCGAAATCGTACACCCCGTAATCCGGCTCGGAATTGTCCAGCCAGAAAGCGTCTATCCCCAGGTCGTAATAATTCCGCTTGCAGACCTCCCACACATACTGCCTGGCCTCCGGATTGAACACGTCGATTTCCACGCAGTCCCCCTGGTAATCGTAGGTCTGGGCCGCCCCGCGCTCCGTCCGG
>CAOOJO010000133.1 GCA_948496895.1 uncultured Acetatifactor sp.
CAGAGGCTCGAACACATAGAGATTGTCCACATAGAAGGTGTGCTCCGGGAGCTGCAGGCCGCACTCCTTCAGCAGCTTCGTCCGGAAGATTACGGAGTGCATGAGGATGTAGTGGCCCTTCATGAAATGATGGCAGTCCTCCCAGCTCACCATCCGGCCCTCCGGGAGGATGTGGCGGTAATGCATGACCTTCTTGCGCTTCTCGCCCTCCTTCTCATAGACGAAGTTGCAGACCAGCATATCCAGGGAAGGAGCCCCCCCTGCCATCTCCCGCAGGGTGTCCAGCACCTGCAGATATGCCTCCCTCTTCACCCAGTCGTCGCTGTCCACCACCTTGAAGTACAGGCCGGTGGCGTTCCTTATTCCCGTGTTGACGGCAGCGCCGTGACCGCCGTTCTCCTGATGGACGGCCTTTACGATGGTGGGGTATCTGCGCTGGTACTCATCCGCGATTTCCGCGGTCTGGTCCCTGGTGGAGCCATCGTCCACGATGATGATTTCCACATCCTCTCCGCCCAACAGCAGGGAATCCACGCATTTCCTCATATAGTTCTCAGAATTATAGCAGGGAATCGCTACAGATAATAGTTTCACGGTGCTTCTTCCTCCTATGGCTCTTCTTGATACCTATTCTTGCCCAATTTGATGCTCAAATATTTCATGTACGCGCCAAAAGCTGAGGGAATAGGGTATTTCTCCTTTGTCTGCTGCGGTTCGATAAAAATCCAGTCCTTTGCCAGACTCTTTCCGGACGCTGACGCGTCTGTCATGACCATATAGCCCTTCATATGCCATTCCTTATGGGTGAAGACATGCCTGGCATCCTCCAGAGGCTGTATTTCCAGAGCCTCCAGGCCGTTATCCGCGAGATACCCAGCCACTTCCTCCGCGGTGCGGAAGCCGTCTATGGAGGGAAACTCATACATTCCCGCCAGCAGCCCTCTCCCTGCCCGCTTTCTGATGGCAGTCGTACCTCCTTTTCGGACTATCAGGATAGTCTTGTCCTCTATCTGCCTGGGCTTTTGGGGCTGCTTCTTCGGATACTCCTGCTGTGTGCCCGCCTGGCGGCTGTGGCATAAGCCCGCTAAGGGGCAGTCTCCGCACAGGGGCGCGCCGTTGGGGATGCATACGCAGGCTCCTATCTCCATCATGGCCTGGTTGAAGTCTCCTGGGCGGTCCTTTGGCATGATTTCCTTCAGGGCCTGCTCCACCGAGGCCTTCACCTTGGGGTCGTCAATAAAGCGCCCGTCCTGCTCCAGTCTCGCCACCACCCGCAGGACGTTTCCGTCCACCGCCGGGACGGGGCGCTGGAAGGCAATGGAAGCGATGGCCCCTGCCGTGTAGCTGCCGATTCCGCTTAAGGTAAGCAGCCCCTCGTAAGTGTCCGGCATGCGGCCGCCGTGGGCCATCTGTATCTGGATGGCGGCCTTCTGGAGGTTACGGACCCGGTTATAATAGCCCAGTCCCTCCCACAGCTTCAAAAGTTCTTCCTCCTCCGCCTCCGCGAGGGCTTTGATATCCGGAAGCGCCTTCATGAACCGCTCAAAATAGGGCTTGACGGCCTCCACCCTGGTCTGCTGCAGCATGATTTCCGACACCCATACGCGGTAGGGCGTGGGGAATTCCCTCCATGGCAGAATCCGTCTGTTCTTATCATACCATTTTAGAAGGGGAATGCATATAGCCTCAAGCTTATTCTTTCCTAAGTATTTTCTAAAGGTTTCATGAATACGGGGTTCCTCGCCATCCGCAAGGGCGATTGGAACCGGACGGTTCACCGTCATGGAATCCGGCCTCACCTGGCAGTCATAGGCCAGCACCTCCACTCCCGCCCGGGCGGCCTTGCAGAGGGCATCGGCAAATTCCGGATGGGTGGCCCTGTTGGGAGTGAAATACCGCACATCCTCCATCTGGACGACAAACAGCACAAAGGCCCGGTAGCCTTCCTCCTTAGCGGCTGCCAGCTCCTCCACATGCTTGACCGCCCTCTCCGAAGGGGCATCCGGGAAGCGCACTATGCCTCTGTCCTCCAGCGTGACGCCCTTGACCTCCATGAAAATCCGCTCCTCGCCCGCTTCCAGATAGAAGTCGAAGCGGGAGCTGCCGTATACGGCCTCCGGCTTCACCATGGTCACGTCCGGGCGGAAGCCGCCGCCCCGCAGCCATTCCTCCACCGCCCGGTTGGGGGCCTGGGAATCCATGTTCACCAGACGCTCCCCCTTTTCCACAGCCACGAGGTCGTAGGCCGTGGAGCGCGCGGGATTGCCGCTTTTCTCCAGGTAGACGCATGCCCCCTTCTGCAGCAGTTCCCGGCATCTGCCGGTATTCTTCACATGGACGGTCTCCACCTTGGGCTTCCCATCCTGCCCGTCCCCGATTTCCACCCGGGCGATGAATCTGTTGGGCCGCTCCAGGAAGCGGCCCTTTATGATGTTCTTATATTCCATCTCGAAACCTCAGTTCTCTGTCCGCGCCGCGCTGCTCCGCACGCGCCCGCCCTTTTGTCCGGCCGGACTGGCCGCAGCCTGCGCCATCCGGCCCATCGGCATCTGTCTTTAACGGCTCTCGGCGGCCCGCAATCCTACCGCTTCGCCTAAGCAAGCTTTCTCCCTGTGCCTGGAACCCCCTTCCGCCCCGCCATAGGGCACCCTGGCCGCGGGCACGGACTGGGCGGCGCTCACGGTATGTATGGACTGGTCGTCGAAGAATATCTGCGCGCCGAAGGCCTTCAGGACGTCGCGCTTCTCCAGCCCTCCCAGAAAGAACGCCTCGTCCACCCGCACGTTCCAGGAACGCATGGTGCGCAGGACGCGCTCATGGGCCGGGGCGCACCGGGAGGTCACCAGCGCCGTCCTGATGGGAGATTTTTCCGTTCCCAGCTCCCGCTGCAGGTCGGAGAGCTTCTTCAGGAATTTCGCGAAGGGCCCCTCCGCCAGGGGTTCTCTGGCGCGGCTGCGTTCATTCTCCTCGAAGGCGCTTAAGCCCTTTTCCTTGAAGATCATCTCGGATTCATCCGTGAACAGCACCGCGTCCCCGTCAAAGGCGATGCGGATTTCAGGACCTGGCCTGGCCTGCATGGGCATCACCTGGGCCTGGCCTGCTGCCTCCAGGTGGCCGCCCGCCTCCCGATGGCCGGAGGGCCTGTGCTGCGGCGAAATGCCCTGCACCCTGGATTCCGTACAGATGATTCCCGCCGCGATGCCGCTGTCTATGGCGCTGCGCACATCGTCCTCGTAGGCGGAGAGAAACAGGTCCGTATGGAAGGCCGTGAGGTAGGGAGCCAGCGAGGCTCCGCTCACCAGCACCGAGCGGGTGATGCCCAGGCCATAGTGGGCGATGGAGTTGAAGACCCGCAGGGAACTGTCCGGGCTGTTGCGGGACATGATGATGACCTCCACCAGATCCTTTCCCTGACCGTATTCGTTCAGCTTAAGCAATGCTTTGATCAGGCCGAAGCCAGGCCCGGGCTTTAGGATGTCCTGCTCATGCTCCACCTGATAGCTGCAGTACGCCTCCAGTCCTTCCCTCTCGAAAATCTCGTTCTCTATGGTCAGATCAAAGAGGGCTCTGGATGAGACCCCTATCACCATCTTCCTGTCCAGACTATCTGCCATATGCCTCTCCTTTCTGTGATTCCCTGCGCCGTAATGCCGCACGCCGTGCTTCCGCGTACTTTAAGTCCTGCGCCTGCCGCATCTCAAAGGAGGGGCCGGAATTCACCGCAGCCGATTGCACTCGTACCTCTCCAGGGTCTGCAGACAGGTCTTTAAAGCCTCATACCGCTCCTCGATATCCCCGTCGTCGATTTCTATGTCACAGGCGATGGCCATGGTGGTAATCATCCCGTCTGTGATTCTGTGATGGAGACCGGCCAGGATGTTCAGCCGCTGCTCATAGCTGTCGGCATCCAGGAATTCCAGCACGAAGGGATCCAGCTCCTCGCTCTCCCCGGCGGCAGCCCGCGTCCCGGCTTCCTGGACGGATACGTCCGCGTTTCCATCCGCCATGCCCACCGTCTCCTTTCTGTCAGCTGCGCCTATTGCACCGACCGCTTTTTTCGCGTCAGTACCGTAAACGCCGCCTGCCGCGCAGTCCCCGGTACGGCTTTCCGGCTCCGATTCGGCCCGCTGCCTCTCCGCCCCCGGCCCCTGAAGCGCAAAGCGGAATTCCTGGGCGACGTCCGGGTATTTCTCCCTGTCCACCCTGCTCGTGAACATGGCGAGCGGCCTGGCATATATCTTGAAGTCCCCGTACAGCGCCTGATAGATTACCAGCTGCTCCCTCGTCTCGCTGTGCTCCGCGATAGCCGTCACCTGGTACAGATTTCCCTTAAAATGCTTATAGATTTCCTGTGGTCTTGGAATAAATGACATTTCCGGAAGCTCCTTTCTGATTCGTCTCCTCATGATTCCTATAGAAAGTATACCCCTATTTCTTCCAAATGTCATGTGGTTCCTGCGATAAGTTCCAAAAATTTGGCATGGCTTTAATAACCCCGCAAAAAGCTGCGGCAGAGGATTCGATCCTCTTCTGCCACAGCCTTATCCTTATTTCCTGCGCCTGTCCTTCTCCTCATGGCCACACCTCCATTAGAACATATGTTCTTTCCTATGATAACAGGATAAAACTTTTGTCCTCATTTGTCAACAGCTTTGAACAGGCAAATTATATGAAATTATAAGTACCATAAAACTCTCTCAATCGCTTCCCCACCGGGAATCAGTAATAGTACATCCCGTGGCCGCCGCAGCATCCTCCGCCGAAGCAGCACATATTGCACATCATGAAGGTGCAGACCCATCTGGCGCAGAGGTTCCCCACGCCCGCCGTGGGATACCCGTACTGGGCCTGTCTCTGCTCATACCAGCTCCCGCCGTTCTCGAACTGCTGTACCAGGCTGCGGTAGTCCGCATTGTCCGGCTCCAGGGCCGAAGCCCTCTTGGCGTGCTCCAGCGCCGCCACATTGTTCCCAAGCCCCGAGTGGGCGATGGCGCTGTAGTAATACCACCTGGCGCTTTTGTCCCTCTCGTTCATGCCGTCCAGGGTCGTCCTGGCCTCCTTGTAATACCCGTTGCGGATATAGTTGCCCGCGGAGCGGATATAATTGTTCTCCTCATAGCCGGTGTCCATCCCCTGGCCGAAGCCCCCGAAGCCCCCAAAGCCTCCAAAGGGACCGCCGAAGCCCCAGAAACCGCCGCCCTGTCCGCCGTAGCCGCCCTGGGCCCCGCCGCCGGAGCCGCCAGAAGAACTCCTGCCGTAGCCCCCGCCATACCCGGAGCTGCCATAGCTGCCGCCGTAGCCGGAGGTGCGCTCCTTCATGATCTGCTGGTACGCCGCCTGAATCTCCTTGAACTTCTCCTCCGCCTGGGCCTTGTTGGGGTTGTTCACATTGGCGTCAGGATGGTACCTGCGGCTCAGCGCCTTGTATGCTTTTTTAATCTCTTCCTCGGAAGCATTCCTGCTCACTCCTAACACACTGTAAGGGTCGTACATATTTTCCTCGTTCCTGGACAGATATCGCCGCCCAAATTTCCTGCAAAGGTGTCACGCTTCAGAGCCCATGGACGTCACCCGTTCCTGCTTCTTCTGCCGCTTCTCGCGTACGGCCTCATATCTGCCCCAGACGCCGGAATAAAGGATGTTGCGGAGTATCTCCACATTCTCCAGGATGGGCAGCCTCTCGAACTCCTTGCAGCACTCCGATATCATCATGGTGAGGATCGTCCTGCACTCCTCCTCGAAGTCAGGGCTTTCGTACCGGGGCTTCAGGGGATTCGGGGTCCCCTTCCTGATGTCCTCCTCCACGTCCTCATAGGCATCGCAGAGATAGATGAATTTCCCCAGGAAGAACCCAAGCGTCCGCAGGTTCTCGGCCCACTCGTCCTCCCTCACCGCCATGATTTCGGCCATGACCCTGCCGAAGAGCCCCGCCAGGGCATCGATGTCCGTGTCCTTCTCCTTCTCCGCGTCGGAGAAGTCCTGCATCAGCAGGTTTATCTTCCGCACCTTGTCCGCGTAAGTCTCTTTCAGCTTCCCGGACTTTCCCTCCAGGAGCCTGCCGTAGGCCAGCTTCAGGATTTTCTTCTCATCCTCCCAGTCGTCCTGGCATTTATAATAGGCGAACAGCATGTTCATGTCCGCGGCGTATTCCGTGAAGACATTCCTCCTGGTCTCATGGTTCTCAAAGGGGTGCACGATGCACTTGCAGGTCTCCCGGCGGGTCTGCGGCTCATAAAGCCCTGTCAGCAATATGGCAAGGAAGGTCATGTCATAGCTCAGGGAAAGCTGCCCGCAGACGCCGTACTTCTTCTTCAGATCCCGGCAGATGCCGCAATAGTAGGAATGGTATACATCAAATTCCTTGAACTTCATTTCTGCCTTGTTTACAATAATATACCCGAACATCGCAAACCTCCACGGACATCCCGGCATCCCGGAACCATTCTTCAGCTCTTTTTGATGAATTCATTTCCGCATTTCCTGCAACTGATGGCGATCCTGCCCTTTCCCTTTGGTACACGAATCTTCTGCCTGCAGTTCGGGCATTTATAGATGTGGTAGTCCTTGTGCTGGGCCAGCTCCTTTTTCTTTTTTAAGAAAAAGCTCCTGACCTTCATCTCGCGCTTCAGATACCACTGGTTCTCCAGCGAGCGCTTGCTCACGTTCCTGGAGAACATCCTGAAATACGCGTACACCATCACTGCCGTGGCCAGCAGATAGAATACCCCTCCTCCAATAAAGGAGACCAGCAGACATACAATGGCGACAAACATCAGAAACTGATTGAAACGATCCGTACCGTAGCGCCCCCACATAAACCGCTGCAGCTTTTCTCTCATGCTCATTCCTCCTCAAAGGCAAAACAATACTTTCCTCCACCCACTATGTAACATTTTAAACTTTTTTGTAGGAAATACAATAAAATAACTATAAAGAAAATTTAAAAAAAGCGCATGACTGCAATCGCAGCCATACGCTTTTACGCTTTTTATCCAATCCGATCCCGCTTTCTCAGCGCTTCTTCAGCTCCTGGGCCACATCCTTCATGGAGAAGCTGATCCTGCCCATCTTGTCCTTGCCAAGGCAGACCACTGTGACCACATCGCCTAAGGTCAGCACATCCTCCACGCGGTTGATTCTCTCCTTGGCAATCTTGGAGATGTGCACCA
>CAOOJO010000134.1 GCA_948496895.1 uncultured Acetatifactor sp.
GATTCTTCCTTCAGACGTTTCCGCGATCAGGGTACGCATAGCGCAGGCCGAACTCTGCCGGGCCAACGGAAATGGTCTCCCCGCCCCGGAGCCGGTTCTTCCCCTGGATGCGCATCCCGTCCAGCGCTGTTCCCTGTGAAGAACCCAGATCCTCGATGTAGAGCTGGTTTCCCTCCAGACTGATGCAGGAATGCAGCGGGGCCACCTCCGGATCGTCAAATATGATATCGCAGTCGGCCGCGCTGCCAATGGTCAGGCGGTCATGCAGCTCCAGGGATGCCGTCTTGTTCCTGCACCTTCCCGCATATACCTCGATCTGTATGGGAATGCCTTGCCCTGCCTTCCGGGAGGCGTTTCTGCCCCTTTTCCCATGGATGGCCCATGCCGCGATGCCCGCTGCAGCGGCTATCGATGCACAGCTTATGCAGACAATGGCCAGCGTCCCTGCCGCGTCTTCCCCAAGCAGGGCATCCCCCGGCACCGCCCCTGGTTCTGCCGCCTCCTCTGTCCTCTCCACCGTTCCGTCCTGCAGCCCCGTGCCATCGGCATTGCCCGCGCCGACCGACAGCGGAGCATGCAGAGCCAAGACGGCCAAAAACAACAATATCCCTCTTCCCGCCCTACGCATGGCAGTCCCCATCCTTCCGTAACATCCAAAATCCCCCAAGCCCCGGCAGCATCGGCCAGGGCTTGGAAGCTTATCTCAGCATGACTGTGAGCATCGTCAGGTTATCATTTTCGCCGTTCACCCTCTCCATCATGCGCAGCAGCAGGTATTCTGCCCACTGCCTGGCATTCTCGGATTTCAGCAGGTCGATTGCGATCTCCTCGTCCTCCAGGAACTCCCAGGCACCGTCTGAGCACAGGAAGAAGGCATCCCCCGCCCGCAGCGGCTCCTCATGGACGCGGATTACGGGTTCATTGTGGTCCTGTCCGCCTACGCTGCGCAGAAGCCGCGGCTGGTCTTCGTCGAAAGCGATCTCCCGCCTGGAAATCTCCCCCGCCTTGTACTTCTTATAGGCCACCGAGTGGTCCTCCGTACAGGCTGTCAGCCTGCCCTCGTGGATATAGTACAGGCGGGAATCCCCCACATGTGCCCAGACCGCGCTGTCCCCCAGGATGGACAGGGCGGCCACCGTGCTTTTCAGGACAGCGTGCTTCTCCTTCTGCAGGGCCAGCACCCGCCGGTTCGCCAGGGCTATCCGCTCCCCGAACCATACCGCCCTGTCCTTGCCCGGGCCGGGAAGCTCCTCCAGCAAGGTATCCAGGACGCAGGCGGAGGCCAGCTCCCCATAAGAATGGCCCCCAAGGCCGTCCGCCACCGCGAAGATTCCGTTGTCTTCTTCCGTCCGGAAGCCCGCCGCATCCTCATTATAGGGACGGCCTCCCCGGTTGCTGTATGTATATGCGTCGAATATCATGGCCTACCCCAATTCCAGGCGAATCACGTTTGCCTTGTCGCCCACATAGAAGCTGTCGCCGGGCTTCAGGCGGCAGGGCACGTTGGCATTGAGCTTCTGCCCGCCCAGCAGGAAGGTGCCGTAGGTGGAGCGCATGTCCGTCACGATGAACTCCCCTGCGGCAGCGTCGTAGGAGACGGAACAATGCCTGCCGCTGACTCCTGTTGTGCCCTCCACATATACCAGCTTGCAGTTGGCCGGATCCCTTCCGATCATAATCGGGGCGGCTCCCACCACAAGGGCCAGGCCGTTGTGCTGCACCGCCATGGAGCGGATAAAGGCCCGCTGGGGCTGCTTGGAAGTGCCGAAGGCTTTTCCTGATGCCGGGGCCTTCCCCGCTTCCGGTGAGGCTTTCTTCTTTTTCAGGAGGATGACCGCCACTGCTGCCGCGGCAGCGATTACTACTACTACGAGGACAATGATCAAGACTGGAGCGCCACTGCCGCCTGTCCCTGCCAGCTCGTAGGCGATAGAGTTCTTATTCAGGAAATCGACCACTTCGCTGCTACTGATGGCATAATAGGTAGCATTGATATCAGCTTGGTTGCTGACTGCTCGTGAGACACTGTTTGTATTCACTCCGACGACATATCCGCTCTCCGTTACCATAGGGCCGCCTGAATTTCCATGCATGATAGTGGCATTGGTCTGAATCCGTTCCACACCCACACCTTCGTTTATCGCCAATTTACTGATTATGCCCTGCCCTACCGTCATATCTTTCAATCCATAGTGGCTTCCGCTGGTAAGAGCATTATCCGCGACTCCCGGGTATCCCAGCGTATATATGGTTTCTCCCGTCATGTCATCACTGGGAACCTGAATCTGGAGCGGCACCCGCTTATCCGTACCATTTCTGATGGTAAGAACCGCCAAATCAACTCTATCCCGATCTCCGTAGCAGTCTACATAGGCTACATCATAGTCATTATCATCATAATATATTCTCAACTCGCAGCTTTGCGCTCCGATAAACTCCAGAACTCCATCCTCCACATACCCAAGAGGATAACTAAATTGCCCGCCTTCCCCGGCATCGATATAATCCGCTACGACATGGTGATTGGTCACGATATAACTGGGATTCTCCCCCGTCTTGCCGACAAAGAATCCGCTGCCACTGCTCATTTTGCCCTCTCCGTTGGTACCAAAATCCTGTATTTTTCTAGTATTTTCACCATCTGTTATATAAAAAGCTGCCCCTTTCAGATAAAACTGCACGGAGACCACGCCGTTCTTGGCATCGTTCACATTGCTCTTCTTTGCGGCATAAGCCTGGATGGAGCCCAGCCCTGTCCCCATGCAAACCAGGACAAGCGCGAGCATCATCGCTGTTATCTTTCTTGTTCTTCTTTTCATCTTATCCTTTCACCCTTTCCTTAAATTTCCTATAGGAACGAACCCGCATGCCTCTTTTATAAAACGCACTTCACCACGATCGCCGTATAATTGTCCTGGTTCGGCCTGGCATGTGCGGCGATCCCTGCCTCCAGCCCGGCGCACATCTCCTCTGCGCTGTCTCCCCGCAGGGCCTGCGCAATCTCCTCCGGGCTCAGCACGCCGCCCACGCCATCGGAGCAGGCCAGCAGCACGTCCCCCTCCCGCAGGGGCAGAGGGCGCACGCTGCAGTCCGCATCCTCCAGCCCCGTCATCCCCAGGAACGCGGTCAGGGCCTCCCCCTCCGGTATGTCGCTGGGTGACAGAGGTGTCATATCCCCGTCCCGTATGGCCTCCAGGTATCTTCCATGGCAGACATTGTGCCCTACGTTCAGCCGAAGCAGCGCCCCGTCCCGGAGAAGATAGAGGTAGCTGTCCCCCACGCTGGCATAGCAGAGCCCGCCCTGGAACAGGATGCCCGCCACGGCAGTGCTGCCTCCGTCGCCCCCGATCAGCGCCTCCACCTGGGCAGAGGCCTGGAAGATGCTCTGCCGAAGCTGGGCCGCCATGTCGCTGGCCCTGTCCATCTCCAGGAAGGACTGCCGCAGGCACCGGACCGCTGTCTCGCTGGCCAGCTTCCCGTCCTTCATGCCGCCCATGCCGTCGCATACCGCAAAGAACAATCCTTCCTCCCGGATCCTGGCCACGTCGAAGGCATTGGCCACCGTGAAGGAGTCCTCCTGGCCCGCCCTGGCGCCTATCCCCTGCAGGTTGGCTATCGCATAGCTTAGCTGTCTGCGCACCGGCTCCCTTTCCGTAATGGGCAGCGTCTTTTTATTGTTTTTCCGGTTGCCCGGCCTAAAAAATGGCATCGCAATCCCCTTTTATGCTTCTCCTTGCTTCACTCCGTCCTTCCAATTGAACCTGTCATCGCAGAAAGGAACAAAGCGGAATCTGCTTTCCCCAAGCTCTATGATGTCCCCTGCTTTCAGGCATGTGGGGACGTACACCGGCTCATCGTTGACGTAGATGCCGTTCACGCTTTCCGCCGGAATCAGGTGGAACTGATTGTGCTTGCCGTCGTAGGCAAGCCTGGCATGGTTTTCCCGGGAGATCGCGGCGTCCCCCTTGATGCAGATGTCCATGGCCTCGCTGCGCCCGATGGAATTGATTTTGGCCGCGATCCGGTAGTCCTTGCCCTGTTCCGTGCCCTCCACGCAGACAAGCCAGCCGGTGACAGGCTCCCTGGCGAAGCTCTTCTGCAGCACGGCCACCGTTTTCCCGGTATCCCTATCCGGATCCGGCCTGCGGGCCCCGCTGTAGCTGGCCGGGGCCACGGTGGCCCCTACCTCGGAGGCAGGGGCGGCCTGGACCTGGCTGCCGCCCATTCCTACGCCTACGGTCCTCCCCACTCCGGAATCCCCTCCTGCGCCGAACACCACCTGGTTCGTGCCGCCGCTGCAATAGGGACAGGACTGATACTGGCTGGTATCGTACAAATGTCCGTTTGCGCATTCTGTCAATGCCATTTTCGTTTCCTCCTCGTTCTATTCGTTATCGTGTATGATGTTTCCGTCTGCATCATGGGTCACTACCATCACCTCAGTGGTTGCGTTCCCATTCTCATCCATATTTTTCTTCCTGTAGAACACATCGTAATTCCCGTTTTCAAAATAAAGGATATTGGGGCTATAGGCATCCTGTGTCAGGAATAAATGGTCAAAGGTCCCATCCTCCTTCCCCTTGATCTGGAAGAAATAAGAAGTGCCCTTTCCGTCTCCCTGATTTCCATTTATGCCGAAATAGATAGCACGGTTCCTATTATCGATATTGAAGTAATAATCATAAGAATCATGATATCCCTTAACCGCCTCATTCAAAGTCGAGCCAATCATCCATTCCAAATGCTCATTTTCCAATGAAAGATCCCTGCTGCACCTGAGCATACTGCAATTGTAGATATTGCTGGCATCAAATATGCACAGGTATAAATAGTCGTCGAGAACAATCGGATTGCAGAGATCCATATACGGCTTCTCAGCATTGACACAAATACTATTTTCCCCCTCCTCCATAGTATCCAGCCTTTTGCGCCATATAGTTGCCAGGTCATCCGCATTTCTGTCTACATAATAAATCCACCCGTCATCAGAAAGCGTGAACTTATTCTCCGACTCCACCGTGCAGCATACCACGCTCTCGCCATCAGCTCTTGATACACGGTACACATTTTTATCCGCGCAATAGATTACGAAATAGTCGTCAAGCACGAACAATTTCAGAATACCACTGAAACCCTCCAGGACAGAAACCGTCTCCAATACGCCGGTTTCTACCTCGTGGACATATGCTGCCCCCTCATAGATGAAATATAGTCTCCCATCTGTGGCAGACAGCCCTGAAAATACCCCTTCCTCATCCTCATACACATATGCATAGCTTTCGGAATCCAAATCATGGTACTGCAATGCATGGCCTTCGTGCACAATCTGATAGTCCAGCCCATCCATAGTGGCGCAGATTCCGCCATTCATCAGATTCTCCGGAGTATTGCCCCTGACAGCAAAGTCCCCTGACGGGACGGCAGTCGGCTCTACGGTAGGTACGGGCGTTGGCGCAGGCGTCGGCTCCGGCGTGGCCGCCACCTCCGGGGTGGGCTCCGGTGTGAAGACCGGCGGCTGCACCGTCTCCTGCGGCTGCGTGCCCTCTCCCATCGCCATAGAAGTGGATTCCTGGCTCTCACTGCCGGAAGCGCCCGCAGGCTCCGCGTTCCTTCCCGTAAGCGCCAGCACCAGGATTCCCACCAGGAGGACCGGGACCGCCACAGCCGCGCCTATCAGCAACCCCTTCTTTCGGGAAGCCCTTCCCCCGTCTGCCTCTCCTTCCGCCGCCGGAAAGGACATGCCTTTGCCATCTGCTGTCCGGCCAGTGGGCGGAACCGCTCCCCCGGCCGGGGACGCTCCCGGCGATGCCTCGCCCTGCACGTTCCCCGCCTCCGGCGCGGAAAAGAACCTCTGGGCAACGGTAGGGACGCTTTCCGGAGCCGGCCGGGGCGCTTCCCCCTGCACCACGTTCAGCATCGCGTTCTTGAATGCCGCCATGCTCTGGAAGCGCTCCGCGGGCTGTACGCTGAGGGCCAGCAGGATGGCGTCCTCCGCGGCCTTGTCTATCTGCACCCCCAGGGCACTCGGCGGCACCAGATCGTCCTCGTCCATCCTCTCGATGGAATCCGGGGGCCGCTTTCCGGTCAGCGCGAAATAGAAGGTCGCCCCCAGGGAATACACATCCGTGAAAGGCCCCTGCTTCCCCCGACGGGCATACTGCTCCTTGGGCGCGAATCCATGCTTGAGCACGATGTCCAGGCTCCTGCTCTTGTCCCCAAGGCTGTATCTGGCGGCGCCGAAATCCAGCAGCTTGACCCCTCCCTCCTTGGTGATATAGATATTATCCGGCGTCACGTCGCGGTGGACGATCCCCCTGCTGTGCACGATGCTGAGGGCATCCATCACCGGGATCAGGATCCTTGCCGCCTCCTCGAAGGACACCCTCCCGCCATGCTGCCTCAGGTACTCGTCAAAGCTGGTCCCCTCCACGAAGTCCATCACGAAATAAGCCGTTCCGTTTTCCTCGAAATAGCTGTGTATGCGGACGATGTTCTCACTTCCGATGAACTGCGCCAGGGTCTCCGCTTCCTGGAGGAAGCAGGTCTTCCCATAGGCATAGCTGTCGCCCCGTTCCCCGGTAAAGGGCACCACTGTAGTCTGTCCGGTACGGGTGGCCATGGCATCCGGGAAAAATTCCTTTACGGCTACCTTCGCCCCGGTTTTATGATCCGTCGCCGCGTATGTAATGCCGAACCCGCCCTGCCCCAGAACCTTGTCCACGATATACTGCCCCGCCAGAACAGTGCCCTCCGGCAAGGCAAGCGGAAATCTGTCACTCATAAGAAACCCTCCATGAAACCCATAAAAAAGTGTACTTTTCTGCCGTGGCCTGAAACGCACATGGCAAATTTCTACACGGGTCGGCACAATTCGAGCAAAAATAACTTTTTGCTGTAGAATTATTGACTTTTGTGCATCCATACGTTACAATTCTGTCAGATTGGTTTGAGGGAATGGGCAGAAAAGTACACTTTTCTGCCTATTTGAAATTGGATAGATACAGAGAATCCTGATGTGCCTTTGCCCGATACCGGAAGCTTGCGACAGGCATATCGCACATCCTGGCAGCTTCCGCATTTGTCAGCTTCCCGGCCTTCCACCGTTCATATATTTCATGGAAATTATCCGGCAGGGGCGCTGCCGGACGTCCGAACTTCACCCCT
>CAOOJO010000135.1 GCA_948496895.1 uncultured Acetatifactor sp.
AGGACGATGGGCATGGAGGCATGCTCCAGATAGCTTAACGCCTCCTGGGCATCGTCAAAGGTCTCGTAGGCCGCTGTGGGGATATGATATTTCTTCATCAGATCCTTGGAGAAAGCCTTGCTGCCCTCCAGGATGGCCGCGTCCTTCCTGGGGCCGAACGCCCGCAGGCCCGCAGCCTCCAGCCGGTCCACCAGCCCTGCCGCCAGAGGATCGTCCGGAGCCACGAACACCAGGTCAATGGCCTTCTCCTTCGCATAGGACACAATCCTGTCGAACTCCATGACCCCTATGGAAGGTTCGCATTCCGCGATCTGCGCGATTCCCGCGTTGCCCGGGACACAGTAGAGCGCGTCCACCCTCGGGCTCTTTTTCATTGCCACCGCGATCGCGTGCTCCCTTCCACCGCCGCCTATAATCAAAACTCTCATGCCGCACCTCTTTCCTCTGTCCTGTAAGACTCTGTAACGCGCACAGAGCCTGATTCGGTCTCAGGCCCTGCCGTTTCTCATGTCCGCCTTCTTACCTTATTATCGATAATGCATATTCTGTCATTCGCTATGTCGTCTATGGCCTGGGGAAGCAATATCCATTCCGCCTGTTCCATCACCCGCTGCTGCAGAATCTCCGGGGTATCGCCGTCCTCCACATATACTGCCCTCTGGGAGATGACAGGCCCCTCGTCCATGCCCTCGTTGACGAAGTGCACCGTGGCCCCGGTGACCTTCACGCCCCGCTCCAGCACCTTTTCATGCACCTTCAGCCCGTAATAGCCCACCCCGCTAAAGGACGGTATCAGGGATGGATGGATATTGATGATTCGACCGCCAAAGGCCGCCACCATCTGGGGCGGAATCCTCACCAGGAATCCTGCCAGCACAATCAAGTCCGGCGAAAGCGCCTTCAGTCTGTCCGTAAAAGCTTCGTTGAACGCCTCTCTGTCGGGGTATCGCCTGGGCGATATGACCTCCGCCGCTATCCCACGGCTCCTGGCCCGCTCCAGCGCTTTGGCCCCCGGATTGTTGCTGATTACCTCCAGCACCTGAGTGTTGGTGATCGTCCCTTTCTCTATGGCGTCCAGGATGGCCTGCAGATTGGTGCCGCCGCCGGACACGCACACGACTATCTTCAGCATATGTCCACTCCCTTTTCTCCGGCAGTGCAGCGGCCCACTACATAGGGCGTCTCTCCCGCTGCCCGGATGGCCTCCAGGCATGCGTCCCGGTCTTCAGGCGACACAGCCAGCACCATGCCCAGGCCCATGTTGTAGGTATTGTACATCATCTTCTCCTCGATATTTCCTTTTTCCGCAAGGAGCCGGAAGATGGCCGGCACCGGATAGCTTCCCTTTTCCACCACGGCCCGGATGCCCTCAGGCAGCATCCTGGGGATATTCTCGTAGAAGCCGCCTCCCGTGATATGGCTGCAGCCCTTTATGCGCACTCCCGCGTCCTTCACGGCCCTCAGGGCCTTCACATATATCTTCGTAGGAGTGAGCAGCGTCTCGCCCAGAGTGCCCCCAAGCTCCTCATAGTAGGTGTCCAGGCTTTTCTTTGTCATCTCGAACACCCTGCGGATCAGGGAGAATCCGTTGGAATGCACACCGGAGGACGCTATGCCGATAAGCAGGTCTCCCTCCTTTATCCGCTCCCCGGTAATCAGCTCCTTCTCATCCGCCAGCCCCACCGCGAAGCCTGCCAGGTCATACTCATCCTCCGGCATCATGCCCGGATGCTCCGCCGTCTCGCCCCCAATCAGCGCGGCCCCGGCCTGTCTACACCCTTCCGCCACTCCCTTTACGATCGCGGCGATTTTCTCCGGGATATTCTTGCCGCAGGCGATATAGTCCAGGAAGAACAGCGGCTCGCCTCCGGCACAGGCCACGTCGTTGACGCACATGGCCACACAGTCGATACCGATTGTGTCATGCTTATCCAGAAGGAACGCCAGCTTCAGCTTCGTGCCCACGCCGTCCGTGCCGGACAGCAGCACAGGCTTCTCCATGCCCTTCACGGCCGCCATGGAGAACGCGCCGGAAAATCCGCCGATGCCTCCTAACACCTCCGGGCGCATGGTGGCCTTCACGTCCGCCTTCATCAGCTCCACAGACCGATAGCCCGCCTCAATATCCACTCCTGCCTTTTTATAATCCATAGGAATGCCCTGCTCCATTTTTATCCTCCTGTACCGTCTTATTTTTTCTGCCCTTCCAGATAGGCCTTATACCCCTGCTCCTTCAGCTTCGCGTCCTTGGCTTCCACCTGGCTTTTCAGCTTCGCGCTGTAGTCTTTCAGCTTCCGCAGAAGGCCCGCGTCCGAAGTGGCCAGGATCTTCGCGGCCAGAAGCCCCGCGTTGGCGCCGCCGTTTATGGCTACCGTGGCCACCGGGATGCCGGAGGGCATCTGCACAATGGAGTACAGGGAATCCCGCCCGCCCAGGGAGGTGGTATGCATGGGGATGCCGATGACGGGCATGGGAAAGATGGCCGCGCACATGCCCGGCAGATGGGCCGCCATGCCGGCTCCCGCGATAATCACCTTGAATCCCTTTTCCTCCGCCTTCCCGGCGTATTCGTAAAATACGTCCGGCTCCCTGTGGGCGCTGATAATCGCCATCTCATAGGGAACGCCCAGCTCCTCCAGAATGTCCGCCGCTTTCGCCATCACGGGCATATCGGAATCGCTTCCCATCACAATGCCAACCTTTGGCATGCCGACTTTCGGCATTTCTTTGCTGTCCTGTATCTGTGCCATAAATTCCTCCTTCGGAAATGTTCTTCCCATTTTCAGTTTACTAAAGAATGGCCCCGCGCGCAACCACTATTTTCCAAAAAAGCTCATTACAGACTGCCTCCCGCGTATACAATCAGCCCGAGGCTAACCAGCGCCAGAAGGTTGAGCACGATTCCCAGCACGGGGAAGAGCCTGTAATATTCCTTTTCCTGGACGGTCACAAGGCCCAGTATCAGCCCGATGGTGGAATAGAGCGCCGCCAGCAGGGCCCCCACCCCGAAGCCGGGCCCCACCTGCCCGCCGCTCCTGTAGGAGAGGAACACCATGATGCCCAGCGAGGCCAGGCTGATTACGCCCAGAACCGCAGCCATAACGGCCCGGTTGGAATGCTTCTTATCTGTAAAAATGAACCCTTTTCTTTTTTTCATAAAAAGTCTAAAGGGCACTCCCCAGAATCTCTCAGGAAATGCCCGCCAGTCGCTCCTCGCCTAGAATATGATTTTGGACTTGCCCGCAATCAGTTTCGACCCGCTGATGATCAGCAGGATTCCCGACACGATTCCAACTACCAAAGTGACAACGCCCAGGGTAATGCTGGTCGCGCCCGCCCCCTTCATCACTTTATATACTCTCTCGCTCATAAATCCGCTCCCTTCTTTCCCGCGAGTCTTCCCTCCATGCCGCCTATTCCGCGCCATAGGTCTCATAGTACGCGTCTATCTCTGCCTTTCTGGCGTCGTCGATGTAAATCTGTCCTTTGTACGGCCTGTTGTAGAGATGCTCCACTACCTCCCGCATGGTCACGATGGCTTCCGCCTCCATGCCGTAACGCTCCCTGATCTCCTCCAGGGCGCTCACTTTTCCGCCCGGCCCCTTCTCCATGCGGTTCAGGGACACCATCAGCCCTCTGATTTCCACCTTGGCCTGGGCCATGATAATCGGATAGGTCTCCTCAATGGATTTCCCGGAGGTGGTCACGTCCTCGATGATTACGACCCTGTCTCCATCCTTCATGCCGCTTCCCAGCAGGATGCCCGCCTCGCCGTGATCCTTGGCTTCCTTGCGGTTGGAGCTGTAGCGCACATCCTTTCCAAAGAGCTCGCTGTAGGCCATGGCCGTGGCCACGCCCAGAGGAATCCCCTTGTAGGCCGGTCCGAACAGGATATCGAAGTCGTCGCCATACTTCTCATGGATGGCCCTGGCATAGTAGCCGCCCAGCCGCCGCAACTGCGTCCCTGTCACATAAGAACCCGCATTCATGAAAAAGGGGGACTGTCTGCCGCTCTTTAGAGTAAAGGAACCAAATTTGAGCACATTGCTGTCCACCATAAATTCGATAAATTCCCGCTTATACTGTTCCATCCTTCTATCGCTTCCTCCTGTCTCGCAAGCCTGTAGATCCTGTCTATTCTATCATGATTATGGAGTATTTTCAATGGATTCCCGACATTTACGAAAATTTTAAGGAAAAACGGTGAGCAGGACGATAAGCCGGGTTCTGTCGTGTACCAACCAATGGTACGGAATAATCATCTATCTAGCACGGCTGTCGCCAGCCGCGTCCAGCGACCTACCTGAAAGCAGGCCGGGCAAGCCTGTCGCTCTCGTTCTGGTCTTGCTTCGGATGGGGTTTACATGGCTCCGCCCGTTACCGGGCGGACGGTAGTCTCTTACACTGCCTTTCCACCATTACAGGGCTCTACAGTCCCGCCCTGCTGTATCTTTCTGTTGCACTGGCCTTGGAGTCGCCTCCACCGGACGTTATCCGGCATCCTGCCCTGTGAAGCCCGGACTTTCCTCAAGCCCGCGCAAATCCTGCGCGGGCCTGCGATTATTTATCCTACTCACCGCATTATCCAAGGTCTATTATAACGGCAGCCGCCCGAAATTACAAGACCAAAATCAACCGGACGCTCAGACATTGAAACAGCTCCCTCCCACGAACTCCCTGCAGATGGAATTGTTCGGCAGGCTCTCGCTGGGCACGCTCAGGAAATAGTCCAGGAACTTCAGCAGCCTCTTGGCCTCGTGATACTCCGGATCCCCCTTGGGAATCTGGAACAGCAAAGGCTCGGCAAAGGTCTTCAGCATGGCCAGCTCATAAATCAGCGCCGAGTTGAACATGGCGTCGGCCTCCTCCTGGAAGGGGAAGATATTCTCCTCCTCCCCCCTGCGCACGGAGGGCCACATCTGGATGGTCCGCTGGGCGCTGGAGCCCCTGGTGCGGGCATCCCTGACCATCCTGCGCAGCAGCCTGCCGTCGGTGGTGGGGATGCGGTTGTGGGCATCTATGTTCAGGGTGGTCAGGGCGCTGATATAGATTTTATATTTGCTCTCTTCCGGCAGGGCATAGGACATCCTCTCATTGAGCCCGTGGATCCCCTCGATTACGAGTATGTCGTCCTCTCCCAGCTGCAGGTAATCCCCTCTGTACTCCCGCTGCCCTACCTTGAAATTGAACGCCGGCAGCTCCACCCGCTCCCCGGCTAAGAGCTTCACCATGTTCTCATTGAACAGCTTCACATCTATGGCTTCCAGGCATTCGAAATTGTAGTC
Source organism: uncultured Acetatifactor sp. (assembly GCA_948496895.1). GTDB lineage: Bacteria > Bacillota > Clostridia > Lachnospirales > Lachnospiraceae > Acetatifactor. The sequence goes on from CAOOJO010000135.1 coordinate 5,286, forward strand.
TCCCTTCTCATCCCGGGGCGTATCCTCCCTGTTGACGAAATAATTGTCCAGCGCGATGGGATGGGGCACCTTGCCCAGGGTCCGCAGCTGGATGGAAAGCCTGTGGGAAAAGCTGGTCTTGCCGGAGGAGGAGGGCCCCGCGATCATGACGAACTTCACGTCCTCCCTGCTGGCAATCTCCCTGGCGATCTCGCCGATTATCCGCTCCTGCTTCGCCTCCTGCACCAGAATCAGGTCGCTGACGGAGCCTCTGCAGATCTGGTCGTTCAGATCCCCCACGGTCTCGATTCCCGCCGTCCTGCCCCAGTTTTTGGCGCTCTCCATGGTGTCGAACAGCTTCCTTCTATCCGCGAAGGGTTCCAGCGCCGTGGGATTGGACTCCGAGGGGAGCACCAGCATGAAGCCCTCCTCATAGGGAATCACGTCATACCACCTGATGTACCCCGCGTTCGGCAGCATATATCCGTAATAATAGTCGCAATATCCTTCCATTTCATATACATTCACCGTAGAACCCATCCGGAAGCGGAACAGCTTTACCTTGTCCTCCATGCCCTTCTTCTGGAAAAGCTCTATGGCGTCATCCAGGGGATAGGACTTCTTCATGAAAGGCGTCTTCGCCTCCACCAGTTGTGCCATCCTCTCCCTGATCCGCCGGGCATTTTCCGCTGTAGCCTCCACCGTGCCCAGGGTATTGATATAGAGTCCCCGGCCTATGGAGAACTCCACGCAGCTCTTCCGGGCGGCCATGGCCCCGAACACATCGTTCACGCTCTTGAAAAACAGCATCTTGGCAGCGCGGATATAGGATTTATGCCCCACGCTGTCCCTCAGGGTGAAGAATTCTATCGTACAGTCCCTGGTGACCTTCTTGAAAAGCTCCCTAATCTTGCCGTTTACGCACACCAGCGCGATGGTGCCGCCATATTCCTTCTGATATTCCGCCGCAATGGCCTCATATGTGGTTCCCTGCTCTACCTGTCTGCTCTCTCCCTGAATAGTAACCGTAACCATATCCACCCTTCCCTTCTGTCATTCTCTCCTGTAGTATGCCAGGGCCTCCTCTATCCACGCCAGCTCCTGGCGCACCTCCTCTGACCGGCCCCCGGCCCTTTGCGAGTCCGCCTCCTCCAGGGATGCCGCAAGCCCGCGCAGATACCTCCCGCGCTGCCGCAGATAGGATAAAAGCACCGGATGCCTTTGCTCTAATAAATGCTCCCCGAACAGGTCATACAGCCAGGGCCTCTCCGCTCCGTCCCCGGCGCTGCCGCAAGTCCCCTCAGCCCCGGGCCTGGCCTTCATGGCAAAGTAATACTTCCCCTCCTCACAGACTGCCGCCTCTTCCGTCACCAGAAAGCCCGCCTCCCGCAGGAAGGCCCGGAACCGGGGAAGCTCCGACTGGGGCTGCAGGATAAGCTCCCGCAGACTCCTGGCCTGGTCCATCCCCTCCCGGAGAATCCGCTCCATGAGCCTGCCGCCCATGCCTGCGCAGACCAGCGCGTCTGCCTCTCCTGCCCTGTAGGCCGCCAGTCCGTCCGACAGCCGCAAAGCTATGTAGTCCCCGAGCCCGTATTCCTCCACATGCCGCTTCGCCCCCGACAGCGGCCCTCTGCGCACGTCCATGGCCAGCGCGCTGGGGCATATCCCGGCCTGCACCAGATAGATGGACAGGAATCCATGGTCGCAGCCCACGTCCACCAGCCTGCTCCCCGGGGCTACCATATCCGCCAGCATCCGAAGCCGCTCTGACAGGGCCACCCGGCCTTCCCCCTCATTCCTCTCCATCAATCCAGATAGTCCTTCAGCTTCCTGCTGCGGCTGGGGTGGAG
>CAOOJO010000136.1 GCA_948496895.1 uncultured Acetatifactor sp.
GGCTTCTTTCAGCATTGAGCCCGGAATGCATCGGGCGCATGTGGACTATAGCAAAGAACAGCGCCATCACCTACAGGCTCTATGACTACGGCCGCCTCCAGAACGGCAAGAGCCGCGAGCTCCACATCGACAAGAGCCTGGACGTGATCACGGTTCCGGCCAAGAGCGCCCAGGAGAGCGTGAAATCCATCAGCGCATTGGAAAAGAATGAGCTGAACCGCATTTACGCCTGCGAGAAATATACAGTTTTCAAGGCAGATATAGACGGCACGGCGTCATTTGAGCAGAGCTATCCCTTCCTGGCGGCATCCGTCCTGGAGGGCGAGGGATGCGTGGACGGAGTGGAAGTGCGCATGGGAGACCATTTCATCATTCCGAACGGCTACGGGAAGGTGGAGATGAAGGGCAAGATGAGCCTGATCCTCTCTACAGTGGAAGGATGAAACAGCAAATCCGCATAGGACTCAGGATGGAAACCGGCTCTAAAGCAGAGCCGGTTTCCCCAATATCCGCCAGAGGCGGACAGAAGGGAGCAGAATGAGTACATTTCGATATGCCATACTGGGAGCCGCCAAGATAGCGACGAAATTCTGTCAGGCCGCATCCTTGGTGCAGAACTGCCAGGTCTGCGCCGTGGCCAGCAAGAGCCTGGAGCGGGCGAAAGTTTTCGCCGGAAAGAACGGCATCCCAAAGGCCTACGGCAGCTATGAGGAGCTTCTGGACAGGGAAAGGCCGGACTGCGCCTACATCGCCGTGACGGCCAACGACCATTACCGCCTGGCCATGATGTGCGTGGAGCGGGGCGTCCCCGTGCTCTGCGAGAAGGCCATGTTCCAGAACAGCGCGGAGGCGGAGAGCCTCTTTGCCCAGGCGAAGGAACGGGGCGTCTTCGTCATGGAGGCCATGTGGAGCCGCTTCCTGCCCACCACGAAGAGGGTGAAGCAGTGGCTGGCCCAGGACAGGATCGGAATCCCGGAGATTTCCCAGCTTTCCATCGGATTCATCGCGCCGGAGGGAGCGGACAACCGCTATTTCAGCCCGGGGCTTGGCGGCGGAGCGGCCAGGGACATCACGGTCTACGCCTATGAGATCACCACCTATGTCCTGGAGCAGGAAATCCGGAAAATGGAGGTCTCCGCGGTCCAAGGCGACACAGGCGTGGACATCAGCAACCACATATCCATCGAATTCCAGCACACCCTGGCGGATCTGGCCACCAGCTTCGTGGCGAACATGGATTCCGGGATGGCGCTGTATGGCAGGAAGGGAAAGATTCTATGGCCCAATCCTCACTTTTCCACGGAATGCTTCCTGTATGACCAGGACGGGACATTGGTGGAGCATTTCGTAGACGAAGAGACGGAGAACGGTTTCACCTATGAGCTGGAGGAGACGATTCGCTGCATCGGGCAGGGGCTTCTGGAGAGCCCGGTGGTTCCCTGGAAGGATACGCTGGAATGCGCCCGGCTCTTCGACAGGATAGACGGCTGCTGCGCGGAGCGCTAAGCTTCCGGCCTGCGGCCTGTAAGGGGAGCCCTCAAAGGGTTGCAAAGGGAGAGCGAGATGGATTACAGGATAGCGGTCTGCGATGACGAGCGGATATTCATAGACAGGATAAAGCGGATTCTCCTGGACTGCGAAATCCACGGATTTACGGATTCCGGCCAGCTCCTGCAGGCGGCGCAGGGCGGGGACAGATACGATGTGATATTCCTGGACATCGCCATGCCGGGGCTGGACGGCATCGGGCTGGCAAGGGAGATCCGGGAGTCGGACAGGGACGTGATCATCGTCTTTGTCACCAGCCGGATAGAGTTCATGCAGACCGGATACGAAGTCAGGGCCTTTCGGTATCTGCTGAAGGACCAGCTGGAGCAGGGGCTTCCCGCTGTCTGGGCGGACATCGAGAGAGAGCTGGCGGACAGGAAAGATCAATTCTTCGTCTTCGAGTTCAACAGGCAGACCTATCGGTATGCCTATAGCGAGATCATCTACTTTGAGAGCAGCCTCCGCCGCATCATCCTGCATGTGAAGGGCGGAACCGCCGTACTGTACGGAAACCTGGACGAGATAGAGGCGGCCGCTCCGTCGTTTGTGAGGATCCATAAAAGCTATCTGGTGAACCCGCGGCATATCCGCGCTCTGTCCGCGGGAAGCGTCATTACTGCGGAGGGCGAAGCGCTGCCCATAAGCCGCCGGTATAAAGAAAGCGCGGAGCGGCTGGCCCACATAAGATGACATATGTGTCAGGTTTGGTGGCTGCGCCATGTAAAACGGATGCCGGAATACAAGTCGTAATACAAGCTCCGGCGGGGAAAAGGATGGGACAGGGATGATACTGCTGATGAGCCTGCTGCTGGATGCGGGCCTGACAGTGACAGGGCTGGCAAAAAGAAGAGGAAAAATGCTGATGTGCAGGTTCGCCGCCATGTCAGTGCTTGTGAATATGAGCGTTTTTTATCTGTCAGAGGGCCTGGCGGCGGAATTCGGGGCGGCGGCGTTCCTGGAAGCGGCCTGCGTCGCCGCGGCTAAATTGTTCGTCATCTGGATTTTCCTGCAGAAGGAGGAACCAGCGGAGGGAATGCTGCCGGTCTACCTGTTGGCCGTGGTCGTCTCCCTTTGCCGCCATGCAGACCCGGCGGCAGGACTGGTCTGCGAATCGATTCTGCTGCTTTTTGTCCTGTATTCTGACCATGCAGGAAGAGAGGGACGGCGGCGGGAGGCGGAGGAGCTGGCGGAGGGCACGCCCCACAGGCATGACCTGTATCTCCAGACTATCGAGGACAGCTACCGCAAGAACAGGGCCCTGATGCATGACCTGAACAACCATGCCATCGCCATGCGCGCCCTGGCGGACAATGGGGAATACGGAGAGCTGTCGCAGTATATCGACACCTTTTCCCGGAAGGTAAAGGCCGGCATGTTCCCCGTGCGCAGCGGCAGCATAGTCCTGGACGCGCTGCTGGCCGATAAGTACCAGCGGGCGGCGGGGCTGGACATCCCGATCCTGTTCGAAGAAGTCAGATATACGGTGGATTTGGACAATGAGGATCTGTGCACCATCGTGGGGAACCTGCTGGACAATGCCATCCAGGAGAACAGGAAGTGCAGGGATACGGCGAAGCGCAGGATTTCCATAAGCATTTCCTCAAGAGAGGATTCCCTGCGCGTCAGGGTGAGAAATCCCCTCTTCCATGAGCTGAAGGTGAAGAACGGGCTGCCGGCCAGCCAGAAGCCGGACGCGGAGCATCATGGCATGGGCTTGAAGAATGTCCGCCGGGTCTGTGACAAGTATGGAGGGACGCTTGTCTGGGATGTCACGGAGACGGAATTTTCCGTGACGGCGGATCTGCATTTGGCTGAATGAGAAGAATATATAACGCGGGGGCGGACATTTCGGTCCGTCCCTGTTTTTTATGCACAGGCTCGTGCACAAAGCACTATGGCGCTTGAAATGTACCGGCGGATTCGTTCCAGGAAAGATTCCCGGGCAAAAATGACATGCCGCCCGTCAATTCTGTCATCGGAAGATAATCCCGGAAATAATGTGGTATACTGTCCCATAGAGATTCCAGGGAAAGGAAGAAAATCTATGCACAACCATACTGAAAAAAGAGACCCGGACGGAAAGCAGGACTATGGAGAAATCCTCGCGAGCGGCCTCTATGCGCTGAAGACCACGTTCCGTCACGGGCCGGGGGCGGCCGCCGCGTATACGGTCCTGTCCCTGACCGGCTCCGTCTGCTCCGTGGCCCAGATTCTCCTGCTCCGGCGGCTGGTGGACGTGGCCCACCGCTTTATCCGGGGTACCGGAGGCGGCAGCATCCTGCTGTGGGGGAGCCTGTACATAGCGGCGCTGGCGGCCTCCTCCGCCTATGGCCTTGCCCGGGGCAGGCTGGATTGGCACCTGCGCAGCCGCCTGACCAAATCCCTGACGCCCGCCATCGCGGAGAAGTTTTCCCGCATGGAATACCAATATTTCGAGAATGCCGGGTTCCAGGACCTCATCTCCCGCATGTCCCAGGATCCCCAGGAAAAAATCCATGCCGCTTTCCGGAGCATGGTGGACTGCATGGCGCAGTCGCTGACCCTGATTGGCATCCTGGGAGTGTTCTTCGGGGCTTCCTTCTGGATCGGCATGGGCGCGGTATTGATCGGCATCCCCATGTGGGCGCTGAAAATCCATGCCGTAAGCAGACGGAACCGCACGCTGGGGGAGGCCACTGTGGATCAGCGCATGGGGGAATACCAGCAGGGGCTGTTCGCGGATAAGGATGCGGGCTATGAAATCAAGATTTTCCGGGCCAGGGAGCACCTCCTGGATCTGTGGTACGAGACCAGCGACAAAATCTTCAGGCGCAGCATCCGGATTCAGAAGGAGCTGGTGGGAATGGAAGCGGTTGCGGACCTTTTGAAGATTGCCTACACGGTCTTCGCCGTGGCCGCCCTGACCACTGCGTTCCTGGCGGGAAAAATCGGCCTGGGCCTATTGGTGGCGGTGCTGCAGTCCGTGGAAAGCCTGTTTTCCTCCATGGCCAGCGTCTCCTATTCCATGTCGAGCCTTGGACAGGTCACTTACGAGATCGGGTACCTGCGGGAGTTCCTGGCGCTGGCCGAGGAACCGGAACGGGGCGAGGAGACAGTCCGAAGGGGCGGAGAAATCGTGTTTGACCATGTGTCCTTCCGGTATCCCGGCACGGACAGGGAAATCCTCCGGGACGTATCCTTCCGCATCGGAAGCGGCGAGAAGGTAGCCCTGGTGGGGGCCAATGGGGCCGGAAAGTCCACCATCGTAAAGCTCCTCTGCGGCCTGTATCGGCCGGACAGCGGGCGCATCACCATCGGGGGAAAGGACATCCATAGCCTTTCGAGAAAGGCCCTGCGGCAATCCCTGGCGGCTGTGTTCCAGGATTTCGGAGCCTACCAGCTCACCCTGCGGGAGAACATAGCCTTCGGGGACCTGGACAGGATAGATGAGGACGACAAGCTCTTAGAGGCCCTGTCCCAGGCGGATTCCGGAAAGCTGCACGGCCTGGGGTTGGACAGGAACCTGGGGAAGCTGGCGGAGGACGGCGTGGACGTGTCCGGAGGGCAGTGGCAGAGGATCGCCCTGGCCAGGGCCTTCCTGTCCCAGGCGGAATTCCTGGTGCTGGACGAGCCCACGGCCTCCCTTGACCCCATTGCGGAGAGCAAAATGTACCAGAACTTCGGGGAGGCGCTGCGAAGGAGCGGAGCCATCGTGATCTCCCACCGCCTGGCCTCCGCCAGGATGGCGCAGCGGATTCTGGTGCTGGAAGGGGGAGAGGTGGTGGAGAGCGGCTCCCATGAGGAGCTGATGGAAAGCGGCGGCCTGTACGCGGTCATGTATGAGGAGCAGAGCGGATGGTACAGGACATCCGATGCCACGGCTGAGAAAGGAGCGTGCTGTTCATGATGCGCAAAGAGAGAAAATCCGTCCTCCGATACTTTGGTCGGGTCACCAGGGATCTGTATGCCATCATGCCCTGGGAGGTATCCGGCGTCATCCTGCTGGAGCTTTTAGAGGCGGCCGCGGGCTTTTTGCAGGTGTCCGCCGCGGCCGGGTTCTTCGATGCCGCGGGCAGATGGCTGGAGGGAGGCGCGGACAGGAATCTGGTGCTGCGCCGGGCGGGCCTGTTCGTGGTGGCCATGGGGCTGCCCATGCTGTGCCGCCTGCTCGTGGAAGCGCTGCAGAACCTTCCCATGTTCCTGAAGCACCACAGGCTGATACACCGGCTTCACGGCAGGGTAGCCTCCGTCCCTTTGATTCGCCTGGAGGAGCCGGAATTCCACAATGAGGTATGGCGGGCCAAAATGAGCGTCTATAACTTCGGGCTGGTGAACTACTTTTTCGGATTCATAGACCTGCTGCCTTTGCTTGTGCGGTTTTTGGGAACGGTCTGGGTGATTGCGGCCTTTCATGTCAGCTTCATCCCCCTGGCCCTGCTCAGCGTCCTCCCCTCGATTTTTGTCAGATTCCGCTACCAGAGGGAGCGGTATTCCATGAAGAGGGCCCAGACGCCCCTGGAGCGGAGAAAGGATTATCTGTGGCAGGTATTGACCGGAAGGAGTCTGGCGAAGGAGCTGCGCACCATGGGGACCGAAAAGTATATTCGGGAGAAATGGGCGCTGGCCAGGGATCAGGTCATGGACGAGACCCTGGCGTTTGAGAGGAAGAACGGGAACCGCGTCCTGCGGGGAGACCTGTTCAAGTTTTTCGGTGTGGGGGCCAGCATCGGGCTGAGCATCTGGTTCGCCCACAGGGGACTTATCTCCCTGGGACAGTTCGCGGCCTGCATCGCGGCCTTCGGAAGCCTCCAGTCCATGGCGGAGAGCGTGATGAACCAGCTGGCCTGGCAGAAGGGCCGGGCGGATTTCGCCGGGGACTATTATGATTTCTTCGACAATGAGGCTGAGGAGGAAGAGGGGGAGGCGTATCCCGGCCTGCAGGACAGGATAGAAGCCAGGGATGTGTCCTTTTGTTATCCCGGAAGCGGGAAGGAAGCTCTCTCGGGGGTGTCCTTTGCCATACGCAAGGGGGAGCGGGTGGTGATCGTAGGGGAGAACGGCTCCGGGAAGACCACCCTCTCCAAGGTCATGGCGGGCATCTACCGACCGGAGAAGGGCCGGGTGCTGTACAACGGGAAAGACGCGTTTTGCTACGACAAGGACAGCTTTTACAAAAGCTTCTCCGTCATCCAGCAGAATTTCGTGAAGTATCAGTTCACCGTCAGGGAAAACATCGGCATCAGCCGGCCCGCCCAGATCCACAACGATGAGCGCCTGCTGAAAAGCGCCAGGGATGCGGGAATCGAGGGGACAGTGCGCCGCGCAGGCGGGCTGGACGCCCAGCTGGGAAGGGAGTTCGACGGCGTGGAGCTGTCGGGCGGAGAGTGGCAGAAGCTTGCCATCGCCAGAGGACTGAACAAAGACGCGGATGTCATCATTTTGGACGAGCCTACTTCGGCCTTAGATCCCCTGGTGGAGTACGATATCCTGGTGAAGTTCCTGGACATGACCAGGGGGAAGACCTCCGTCATCATATCCCATCGGATCGGGCTGGGGCGGTTCGCGGACAGGATCATCGTGATG
>CAOOJO010000137.1 GCA_948496895.1 uncultured Acetatifactor sp.
CCAGCGGTTCCCTGCCCGGATGGGCTCCCGGATACTATCAGTATTACATACCGGGGACGAATCTTTACTACTCTTACGAGAGCACATACGGAGATGCCAATAAGGTGATTGCCATCAACGCGAAGACCGAAAACCTGGAAGCCTGCCTGGAACTGCTGGATATGTGGTGCGACCCGGATTCCTATGTGGCGCTGATTAACGGGCCGGAGGGCGAACTCTGGTATGTGGACGGCGAGAATGCTTATCCCACAAAAGAGCAGCTGGATGAACTTAAGGTGACGGAGGGCAAAGGCATCGCCACTTATAAAAACGGTGAGGAAGTCAAGCTCTGGAATACGGCTTTCTGTATCAACACAGGTGCGTTAAGCTCCTATGGGGACGGCAAGGGCGGCTATCGTCTGGGAAGACTGGAGCAGTGGGACGAGGTACAGGAAATCAAGACGGACAACGAGACTTTCGATAAGTGGAAAGCAACCACTGGTTATGATACCTGGAGTGACTGGCTGGCGGCAGAGAACGCATACTATTCGGATGGGCCTATGAGCAATGTGCGGAATTTCTGTTCGCAGCCCGACGACAGCATGCAGCTGACCATCGATGCTATCAAGGACAAGGTGGTGAACGCAAGCTGGCAGATGGTGTATGCGGAATCCGATGAGGACTTTGAGAAAATCTGGGACCAGATGGTGGCCGACTGCGAGGGATTGGATGCCCAGTCAATCATCGACTGGAGGCTGGCGGACATTGAGGCGGCTAAGCAGGTCGTGAAGTCGTTGGCGGAGTAGTTCAAAGAGCGATTGGCCGCTATAAGCTTTGCGGCAGCAAAAATCAAATAAAGCAATATAGGAAAAAGGAATATCCTCCTCCGGCGCGAGGAGGATATTTCCATAAAGGGGAAATGGGAAGCGAGGGAAAGAGGATGGAGCTTCATTTATTAAAAGGAAGAAAAAGGGGCGGCTATGCTGCTTTCGGCGGCGTCTGGGACAAGGGGGAGGTAAAGGAATGCAGTTTCACCCTGAAGAATGAGGAGGGCAGAGCGGTTCCGGTGCAGTCCCGGGCAATGGCGTACTGGCCTGACGGAAGTGTCAAGTGGAGCAGTCATGTGGCGGATTCGGGGAGGATGGGGGAACGGGCCTTTCTGGAGCCGGCAGTCTCCCGGGAGCCATCGGATGCCGGGAATGGGGGAGCAGCGGGCATTGCGGCGAGAAATCCGGGATGTGAAACTGGTGAGGCCGGGGAGGTGCTGTCCCTGACAGTTGCGCAGCAGCCGGAGGGATGGGCAGTGGACACCGGACGCCTGCGGCTATGGATACCGGGAGCGGGAACAAGGGCGGAGGCCTGTCTGGCGGAGGAAATCTGCATCCTGGGGAGAAAAGGGGAGGTCTCCTGCCTGGCGGAGCGGGCATATCCCATATTTCGCATGGAGCACAGGAGGACACAAAGACGGTGCGGGGAGGAGCAGGAAATCCGGGAGATTACTGAGGTGATAGAATCCCATGGCAAAATGGAGCTGGTCACGGCGGAAGCGTCAGGCCCTCTGCAGGCGGTGTTCTGCTTTCGGGGACGGCATATGGCCCTGGGGGAGGCGGGGATGCCATTCGTTATCCGGCTTTACCTCTGGGCGGGCAGCAGTGAGATGCGCTTCGTTCATACATTCCTCTTTGATGGAAAGGAGGAGAGGGATTATCTGAAAGGCATGGGTATCCGCTTTGACACGAGGCTGACAGGAAGCTCGGTGAACCGCCATATCCAGTATGTCTGCGAGAACCGGGTGTTTCATGAGGCGGCTGTGATGCTGAACTGCAATTATCCCAGGCTGTCTCCTGAGGTGTTCCGGAGCCAGATGCAGGGGGAGCCCATCCTTTATGGGGAGGACGGCGATATTGCGGAGGCAGCCGCCAACATGCCTGTGTGGAACCGTTACCGGCTGATTCAGGACAGCGCGTATCATTTCGGTATCAGGAAACAGACCAAAGGGGAGTGCTGCGAATTAAGCTGCCGCCAGGGGAGCCGCTCCAGGGGAGTCATGTCCGTAAGCGGGGAGCAGGGGGGCCTGACCATGGGCATTCGGGATTTCTGGCAGAAGTATCCTGGAGAACTGGAGGCGACGGGACTGGGGGAGAGGCAGGGCAGCGTCACTGCATGGTTCTATTCCCCGGCCTGTGAGGCTTATGATTTCCGGCACTACGACACCAGAAGCTATTCCCGTTCCTGCTACGAGGGATTTGAGAATGTGGGGGCGGATGCCCGGGGCATCGGGGTGACAAGCCAGTGCACGGTGCGGCTTGACGACAGGTTCCTGACGGAAAAAGAGATTCTTTTCTTTGGGGAACGGGTACAGAAGCCCTGTGTCTATGTGGGGACACCGGAATATTATCATGAGAAAAGGGCTTTCGGCTACTGGAGCCTGCCTGCAGGGGAGGAGGCAGGGGAGCAGGAGCGGAAGCTGGAGACGCAGCTGGACGCGGCCTTTGCCTTTTATAAACAGGAGGTGGAGAACCGGGACTGGTACGGGCTGTTTGATTATGGGGACGTAATGCACAGCTATGACAGGGTGCGGCATACCTGGAAGTATGATGTGGGCGGGTTTGCCTGGCAGAATACGGAGTTAGTGGACACTTACTGGCTGTGGCTTTATTTTCTGCGCACTGGCAGGGAGGATGTCTTCACCATGGCGGAGGCCATGAGCAGGCATTGTTCAGAAGTGGACATCTACCATTTCGGGCCGCTGCAGGGGTTGGGTTCCCGGCATAATGTGCGCCATTGGGGATGCTCCTGCAAGGAGCCCCGCATCGGTATGGCGGGGCATCACAGGTTCCTCTACTATCTGACGGCGGACGAGCGGCTGGGGGATGTGATGGAGGATGTGAGGGACGCGGATTTGGCCATGTCACGAAACTGCCGCAGCAAAGTCAAAGCGCCGGACGGGAGGATGCTGCCGGGGGCGCGCAGCGGGCCGGACTGGTCTTCTTATGTGTCCAACTGGATGACCCATTATGAGCGGACTTTGGAGGAGCGCTACAGACAGCGCATAGAGGCAGGGATAGGGGACATAGCCGCCTCGCCCTACGGGTTTGCCTCCGGGCCGGATTATCTGTATGATGCGGACACAGGGCATCTGGTATATAATGGGGAGGTAGAGGATACGCCAAACCAGCATCTGCAGATTTGCATGGGCGGGCCCCAGGTCTGGCTGGAGACGGCGGACATGCTGGAGGACGATACCCTGAAGCGGCTTCTGGCGGATTTGGGCAGTTTCTACTATCTGAGTCCGGAGGAGAAGAGCAGGCGCACGAAAGGGGAGATTTCGAAGAGGCCTTTTTCCTGGCCTTTCATGGCGGCGGGGGTTACGGCTTTTGCGGCGCACTGGAATCGGGACCAGGTTCTGGCCAGGCAGACCTGGGAGGTGCTGTGGGCGGAGCTTGCCCGGGAGGGCAGGGAGAACGGGTTTGTGCCGGAGCATTACGGCCAGGGCACAGAGCGGGACAACTGCCAGGAGATTCCCTGGATAAGCACGAATACGGTTTCCCAATGGTGCCTGAATGTGATGATGGGGATGGAATTTATCCGGGAATATCTGGAATGAGGGGAACAGGGGCATGGGAGAAAGTCTGATTGGGCAAAGGGAGAGACGGATATGCGGGAAATGAAGTTTACATTCGGAAGAGAGGGTATGGTCAGGGCGGGGGATTCCTATGCGCCGGGCGGATACGGTTTTGTGACGGAGCGGGAGCGCATTGCCTGGGAGGAACTGCGCGTTTTTGAGCTGAACAGCGGGTTTGACGTGCCTTACTGGTACAGGGGGGAGGCGCTGACCTGGATTCAGGAGACGGAGGAGGGCTGCTATGTGGATTCCCACAGGCTGACAGAGGCGCTCTGGGGCAGGGACGGCCTGCGGCAGCCGGGAGAGAGGCGGATTCCCCTGTGCTTTAAAGTGACTGTCCCCGCGGCGGGAAACTACCAGGTCCATATCACGGTAAAGGCCCTTGCCGATGAAGAGGAGGCGATGTTGTTTGCGGGGCGGCGGCATTTGATGTGGAAAGGCAGCGTCAAAGCCGGCCAGCGGTTCCGGAAGACGTTCACGGTGAATGTGTGCGATATCATTCCCAACGAGAAAAAACGAATTTTTGAAGACAGGACATTGGATGTGGCTCTGGTGGGAGACTGTATGGCATTGCAGGAGCTGACCATTGGGGAGGCGGACTGTCCCACGGTGTACCTGGCGGGGGATTCTACCATGGCGGACTATAGAGCAGAATATCCTTACCATCCATCGGCCTGTTATGGAGGATGGGGACAGGCATTAGACGCATGGCTTGAGGCTGGGATGGCGGTCTGCAATCAGGCGCATAACGGTCGTACAACGGAAAGCTTCCGCGCGGAGGGGCATTTCGGGATTGCGATGAAGCATATCCGTCCTGGCGATTATTTTCTGATGCAGTTTGGACATAATGACCAGAAGCTTTCCCATCTACAGGCCATGGGCGGCTATTTGGAGAATCTGAAGCGGTTTGTGGAGGAGGTACGGCAGAAAGGCGCTTATCCGGTGATACTGACACCCATTGGGCGGAATACCTGGCGGGAAGAGAAAGCCGGGCTTGTGTATAACGATTTGCTGTGGGAAAATGCGGAGGCCTGCGGCAGGGTCGGACGGGAAATGGAAGTTCCCGTACTGGATTTGCACGGGGACAGTATGGCGGACATCAAGAATCTGGGGCGCGATGCTTCCAAAGTATTCTACCATGTGGACGACTGGACCCATACCAATGACTATGGGGCATACAGGGCTGCTGGATATGTGGCTTCGGAATTGCGTCGGCTGGGGGATTCGTTCCCTGGGTACAGGGCTTTGACTGATGCGGTGGGGGCAGGTGTTGGAGACTGGGAGCCGCAGACTGTACCATTGCTTACGAAGCCGGGGCGGCTGGCGCATGTTCAGGAGCCAATCAAGTGCGAGGACGGTGAGGCCGCTAAAAACCATCAGGCGGAGATAAATGGGGCATTAGGTATGATTAAGTGAGGAGGACAGCTATGGATGGGAAAAAGACAGAAATGAAAAAGTCGGAAATCAGGGAGCCGCTCTATTATGCGGAGGCGGCGGTGGAGACCATGATGCGGAAGTTTCAGGCGGAGGATTTGCCGCCCAAAGGGCATTTCCATTATCATCAGGGCGTCTTTTTGTCGGGAGTGTACAAAATCTGGCAGCTAAACGGGGAGGAGCGGTATTTTCAATATATGAAAGACTGGGTGGATTCCTGTATCACGGCGGACGGGGCTGTAAAGGACTATGACGAGGGGCAGCTGGATGATTTGCAGCCGGGGATTCTGCTGTATCCTCTGTATGAGCGGACAGGGGAGGAGAAGTACAGGAAAGTGCTGGACCGGATTGCGGAGGTCCTCCGGGCGTTCCCCCGGAACGGGGAGGGCGGCTTCTGGCATAAGACCTGTTTCCCGGAGCAGATGTGGCTGGACGGCCTGTATATGGGCGGGCCCATAGCGGCGGAGTACGGGGTGCGGTTCGGCGATGCCGGTTTTTTTGACCTGGTGGCGGAGCAGGCGCTGATGATGGAGGCAAAGACCAGGGATGCGAAGACGGGATTGTGGTATCATGCATGGGACTATGGGAAAAGCCAGGACTGGGCAGATGGGGATACAGGCCGGGCTCCGGAATTCTGGGGGAGGAGCATCGGATGGGTACCGGTGGCGGTACTGGACGATTTAGACTTTTTCCCGGAGAACCATCCCAAAAGAGGGGAGCTGGAGCGTCTGGTAAAGGAACTGCTTATTGCGGTCTGCAGATATCAGTCCGAGGACGGACGATGGTATCAGGTGGTGGACAAGGGGAACAGGCCGGATGACTGGCTGGAGAATTCCTGCAGTTGTCTGTTCGCTGCCGCCCTGGCTAAGGCGGTGCGTGTAGGGCTTTTGCCGGAAAGCTTTTTGGAGAATGCCCGCAGGGGATACAAGGGAGTGATAAGGTCTCTGGAATGGGACGGGGAGGATTTGCTCCTGGGGCAGGTCTGCGTCGGCACGGGGGTGGGGGACTATGCCCATTATGTGAACAGGCCGGTGTCCGTCAATGACCTCCATGGGATGGGAGCTTTCCTGATTATGTGTGCGGAGATGGCGAGGGTTCCTTGTATGCCGCACCAATAGGCAGCCTGTAAAATCACCCAACGGTGGAAATCATAAAAGAGGGAATACATCAAAAAAGGAGTTTGCCATGATGGAGAAAAAAGAATATTTCCCGGATGGGACACCGATTGACGAATGGTTCTATCAGACGGCGGTTCCGCAGCTTAAGGAATTGGGAAGACAGTATGTGCTGACGGAGCATGGCATTCTGGACGATGGAAAGCTCCATACAGAGGAAATCCAGACGCTGATTGACCGGGCGGCAGGGGAGGGCGGCGGTGTCATCGTGGTTCCTGCAGGCACCTATCTCACCGGCTCCCTCTATTTCCGCCCCGGAGTGAACCTCTATGTGGCGGAGGGCGGAACCCTGAAAGGCAGCGATGACATCTCTGATTATGACCTCCTGGAGACCCGCATGGAGGGGGAGACCTGTCTTTATTTTGCGGCCTTAATCAATGCGGACGGCGCGGACGGCTTTACCATGTGTGGGCCGGGAACCATAGACGGCAACGGGCTCAGGGCATGGAAAGCGTTCTGGCTGCGCCGGAAATGGAATCCGAAGTGCACCAACAAGGACGAGCAGCGCCCCCGCCTGGTCTATATCTCCAACAGCAGAAACGTGCTGATTGCGGGGCTGAATCTGCAGAACGCCCATTACTGGACCACCCATCTCTACCGTTGCAGCCGGGTAAAATACATAAACTGCCGTATCTTTTCCCCGGCCTCTCCGGTGAAAGCGCCCAGCACTGACGCCATAGACATTGATGTCTGCACGGATGTCCTGGTAAAGGGCTGTTATCTGGAGGTGAACGATGATTCCGTGGTGTTAAAGGGTGGAAAGGGTCCCTGGGCGGACACTTTGCCGGAGAACGGCTCCAATGAGCGCATCATTGTGGAGGACTGTACTTATGGCTTCTGCCATGGCTGCCTT
>CAOOJO010000138.1 GCA_948496895.1 uncultured Acetatifactor sp.
CCCAGACCCGGCATCCTTCCAGAACGCGTTCCGCCGCCTGCGCATCATCTCCCACTCCCAGGGCACTGCGCCCACGGGCATGGTAAAGCTCCCCTCGGTCAACGAGGAGACGGCGGCCTACCTTGCCAATATCCTTTCCTATATAGAGGAGAACTACGCCAGCCACCTGACCCTGCAGGACCTCTCCCGACGCTTCGGGGTCAATTACAGCTACTTAAGCCAGCTTTTCAAAAAGACCACCAACCAGACCTTTGAGAAGCACCTGGTCAGCATCCGGCTGACCCATGCAAGCAGGCTGCTCTCCGAAACCTATATGCCCATTGCTGACATCGCGGAACAGGTGGGCTTTAGCGATTACCATTATTTCTGCACGGCCTTTAAGCGCTTCTGCTCCATGACGCCCTCCCAATACCGGGAGGCCCACAGCGCTCCCACACCGGAAAGGAACCTGAAAGCATGAATCTCCTCCAGAAATATTCCCTGACCAAAAGGGTCTACCTCCTCTTCGCCCTGACCATCGCCCTGTCCCTGGGCATATCCCTGGTCTATTATATCGCCACCTTCCATTCCATCAAGAACGAGAAGGCCCGCAATATGGAGAACATCTCGAAGAACCTGGTCCAGAACACAGAGGATATCGCCGCCTCCGTCATGCTCATGTCCGAGACCATATCCACCACGCCCTACACCCATCTCATCCTGACGGAGACCAGCCCGACGAAAAAGGTGTCCCAGCAGCAGTTCCTGAACCGCCTGATCACCCGCCTGATCAAAAGCAGCTCCCACATCCACAATATCCTGCTCCTGGACAGCCGGGAGACCATATACAGCTTCAGCAGCTTCGACTACTCCCTGGCGGACAAGCTGGACAGACAGTACCATATCCTGTCTCTGGGCGCCTGGCCGGACGGCTTCACAGGGGCCTTACGTCTTGACGACACGGATACCGTCTACTACGCCTACATCCAGTCCATCTATGAGGGGGACGACGCGTCCGGCCAGCAGATTGGGGCGTGCGTGATCATCTGCTACTGCAGCCCCCTGGATGCCCTGTGCCGCAATGCCGCCCCGGAACAGTCCCTGTTCGCCATCCTGGACACGGAGGGCCAGCTCCTTGCCTGCAACCAGGAAAAGGCCCGGGCCTCCGGCCAGCCCCAGCCCGATTCCGGGAACCATTTCGTCCTCCGCTACCGCCCCCTGGCCCTCACCGGCTGGGAGCTTACCTGCTCCATGCCCTACAAGGAGCTTTACGCGGAGCTGCTGCCCATCCGGCAGCTAGCCCTCCTGCTCATCTTCATCCCCTTTCTAAGCTTCCTGCTGCTGGCGCGCCAGATCGGCACGGGCGTGGTCTCTCCGCTTACGAAGGTGGTGGACTACCTCCAAAAGGACTCCTACTATATCCTGCACCACCGCCTGGAGGCCAGGGGGAGCTCCGAAATCGCCACCCTGACCGACAACATCAACCATATGCTGGACGAAATCAACAGCCTGAACCACACCGTCCTCCAGAACCAGGCCCAGCTGTATGAGATAGAGCTGGCCAAGAACCAGGCCCAGCTCCTTGCCCTCCAGACCCAGATCAACCCCCATTTCCTCTACAATACCCTGACCACCATCCAGGGCATGGCCTATCAGAAAAAGACTGAGGAAATCTGCACCGCCGTCACCGCCCTCTCCTACATGATGCGCTACAATTTCAAGGGGGACAGCATGACCACCGTGAGAAATGAATTCCTCTGCATCGAGAAATATCTGCAGATCATCGACCTGCGCTTTCCCGGCTGCTTCCAGTTCCGGCTCCACATGGAGGAGGGGACAGGCGACTGCCAGCTGCCCCGCTTCCTCCTGCAGCCCCTGGTGGAGAACGCCATATCCCACGGCCTGGAGCCCCGTCAGCCCCTCCGGGGCGCCCTTAGCCTGACGGCATCCCTGCGGGACGGCTCCATCCTACATTTCACATGCCAGGACGACGGAATCGGCATCCCCCCGGAAAAGCTGACGCGGCTACAGGCCGAAATCGCAGACGGCCCCATGCCCTCCGACCCCCAGCCGGACAAACGGCCCGGAATCGGCCTGCGCAACATCCATATGCGGATACGGCTCATCTATGGGGCGCCCTACGGCCTGCAGATTTCCAGCGGCCCGGAGGGAACCTGCGTCTGCGCGAACTTTCCCGTAAGCCCTGAGGCCGGGGCCCAGATGCCGGTCTGATTGGGGGGTGATGGGGATGCGACTACCCGAAGTTTCCCCTCAACTGCCCGATGAATTCTTTTTCCGGATTCTCTCGACCCGTTATTGTGCTTTCCAGGCATCTGTGCTAAACTTAAGCCATAAAAGCTGATACAGCAGACCCGTGGGACAGAGCCGGCTATCTGCGTATCCTCACTTACAGGCAAAGGAGAGACAAGAACATGAGCATTCAAGATTTGAAGCCCATCAAGGAGGGCAAGGTACGGGAAATCTACGACAATGGCGACAGCCTGATCATGGTGGCCACAGACCGCATCAGCTGCTTCGACGTGATCCTGGACAACAAGGTGGACAAGAAAGGAACCGTGCTGACCCAGATGTCCCGGTTCTGGTTCGACATGACAAAGG
Organism: uncultured Acetatifactor sp.; assembly: GCA_948496895.1. GTDB lineage: Bacteria > Bacillota > Clostridia > Lachnospirales > Lachnospiraceae > Acetatifactor. The sequence continues at coordinate 2,599 of CAOOJO010000138.1, forward strand.
ACATCCTGCCCAACCACATGATTTCCGTGGACGTAAAGGACATGCCGGAATTCTTCCAGCAGGAGCGGTTCGACGGCAACAGCATGCTCTGCCGGAAGCTCACGATGATACCCGTGGAGTGCATCGTCCGGGGCTACATCACCGGAAGCGGCTGGGCCAGCTACCAGAAAGACGGCACTGTCTGCGGCATCACCCTGCCGGAGGGCTTAAAGGAATCCGACAAGCTGCCGGAGCCCATCTACACCCCCTCCACCAAGGCGGAGATCGGCGACCATGACGAGAACATCTCCTTTGAACAGAGCGTGAGCTACCTGGAGAAGCGCTTCCCCGGCAAGGGGCAGGAGTATGCCGAGAAGCTGCGCGACTACACCATCGCGCTGTATAAGAAGTGCGCGGAGTACGCCCTGGGCCGCGGCATCATCATCGCCGACACCAAGTTCGAGTTCGGCCTGGACGAGCAGGGCAACATCGTCTTAGGGGACGAGATGCTGACCCCGGACAGCTCCCGGTTCTGGCCTGCTGACCAATACGAGCCCGGCCACGGCCAGCCCTCCTTCGACAAGCAGTTCGCCCGCGATTGGCTGAAAGCGAATCCGGGCAACAACTGGGTGCTGCCCCAGGATGTGGTGCAAAAGACCATTGACAAGTATCTGCAGGCCTATGAGATGCTGACCGGAAAGCCGCTGTAATACCACAAGAATCTTTTGAATCCGAGCGGGGGCTACCTGAATGCTCCCGCTCCGTTTCATCTCATGCCCCTCTTCCTTCCACCGCCAGCCTTCTCCTTCCCCATCCTCACAGCCTCCTGAACACCTTCCCCGCCCCAAGGGCAATGGCCAGGGACACTGCGCCGGAGAAGAAGACGGGTATGTATTCAGTCCCGTCACAGACCTCAAACAGAACGCCATACATGGCATTGCCCAGAGGCTGGGCGCACATGGAGACAGTCAGGATGACGGAAATCACCTTCCCAATCAGATGCCCCGGCGTCTGAGCCTGGACAAAGGACATCATCTGCACGGAAAACATGGTGGAAAACACCATGACGGCAAAGCAGCACAGGGTCAGAACCAGATATCTCGTCATCCCTAAGACCGGCAGCATAAGCGCCGCCCCCATGGGAAATACGCATAGGGCGCAGGCTGTGATGAGATTGCCCGCCCTCCGGATTTTCAGCCGCTTCGCGAAAAGTCCCGCACCGATTCCCCCGGCAAGCCCTCCCGCCGCCAGCGCGCCCTCCGCAAAGCCGTAGAGCCGGTTGGCCTGCGCCGCCTCCAGCTCCAGCACCTCCGTCACCAGGTAAGGCAGCGCCACCACAATCATGGCGGACAGAAACAGATTGATGCCGCAGACCGCCAAAAGGGCTTTCCCTATCACAGGCCTGTCTTTGCGGATAAAGCGGACGCTCTGCCCGAAATCCCTTCTGACCGTCAGCAGAATGCTGCCCTCCGAAGCCTGTCTCTGAAAAGGAATCCGGATGAAAATCTCCATCACCGCCGATAGCACAAAGCATACCATGCAGACCCACAGCACCGGCTCCAGGCCAAACGCGCTGTACAGAATACCTCCGAGCACAGGGCCCATCAGGGCGGCAAAGGAGCTGATGGTATTGATGATGGAATTGGCCGCCATGAACTGCTCCTGCTCTACCAGCGCGGGGATGCTGGCCTGTACCGCGGGCTGATAAGCCCCTGCGATGCCGTACAGGAGCATCAGCGTCACCGTCAGCAGAAGAACCAGATGTCCTCCGCCCAGCAATAGCGTAAATCCCAGTATCACAGCCGCCGTAAAAAAGTCCAGCGCCACCATGATATTCCGCTTGTTCACTCTGTCCGCCACCATGCCGCCCACAGGCGAAAGCAGAATGGCCGGGACAAAGGCACAGGCCGTGACCGTGCCGTAAAGCGCCGAGGAACCCGTGTGGTTTAGCAGATACAGCGGCAGGGCGAACCTGATCGTGGCATTGCCGAACAGAGAGACGATCTGGCCGATGACCACCAGCGTAAAATCCTTTGAAAACAGTCTTTGATTCTTCATGGTAATCTCCTTTTCCTTCTTTTAAATACCGCATGCCGGTATGTATATAGTTTAAAAGATATCTGCCCCTTTTACAGGGCAGATCATTGCCATCCATTCCGGCCGATTACCGTCTGGCCTCCTGATAGATAGCCGTCAGCTCCCGCAGCCGCTCCAGCATCTCATCGTCCACGATATCCAGCCCGAAGCCCCGCAGCATCTGGCCGAACACCATGAATTTCCGGCAGGATTCCTCCACGGAGCTGTCGAATATCATGGGGTTCATCCACACATTCGCCGCCAGCAGAATCAGCTCCGCCAGCTGCTCCGGGTACTCCGTCTCGATGGTGCCGTCCGAAATCCCCTGCCGGATGATAGGCAGGATGTAGTTGGGGGCCACCTCATCGATGGTATCGTGCAGCAGGCTGAACAGGAGCCTGGGATTGTTGTGGAAATTAGGGGCCACCGTGAAGATGTCGTTCTGCACGGGACGGCTGATGGATTCCTTGAAAATCGTCTTCAGCTTCTCCCTGCCGCTTAAATCCCCACGGTCGCGGATATGGGCCAGCATCTGATTGGACTGGGCCGTCATCCTGTCCGTGACAGCCATGAGGATCTCGTCCTTTGACCTGAAATGATGATAGATGGCGCCCTTGCTAAGCCCCCCCAGTTCACCGATAATGTCCTGGATGGAGGTGTTCTCATATCCCTTCTCCATGAACAGGCGAAAGGCCACGTCCAATATCAGCGCAACCGTCTCTTCCGGATGCTTGTTCCTCGCCACTGCTTCCCCACCCCTCTATAGCATACCGACCAGTGGTATCTATAATATCATACCACCGGTATGTTTGTCAAGCCCTGATACCCGCTCGTTTCCGAATCCTCGTCCCAGGGCACCTCGCGTCTTCTCTCATCCCGCTCTCTGGCTCAACTGCCTGTCAATGACGGAGGAAATCCTGCCCTTCACCATCTGGGCTATCTCTGTGGTGTTCATTTTTCCATACTCCTCATAGGGAATAGGAGGAAGGAAATGCACCTGGGTCTTCACCCTCCGCAGAGAGTTCACCCCGAAAGGCTTATAGGAATCGATGATGGCCACGGGTACGATAGGAGCCTTGGCTTTGGTGGCGCATTTAAAGGAACCGGCCATAAAATCCTGCAGCTCGTTCTTGTTGTGGTCATAGCCGCCCTCGGGAAATATGATATAGCGTCTCCCGTTCTTCACCTCATCGGCAATCTGCAGAATGGTCTTCAGCTGCTTCTTCATGTCAGTCTTGTCCAGTCTGCTGCCCTGCACCAAATCGATGAAGGAGTCCGTGATGGGCAGCTTGGAGCGGTAGGCGTCTATGACGATGGTGCATGGCTTGGGATGGGAGCTCATGATTCCCAGCGTGTCATACTTGCCCTGATGGTTGGAGTACATGACATAGCCGCCCTCTTTGGGCAGGAGCTCCTGCCCGAAGCTCTCCGTCTCTATCCTCCCGTTGCGCATCATGATGCCGATGCACTTCCTGGCCATCTTATAACGCTCCTCCTCCGAAAACCGCTCTCCATGCCGATCGATATAATGCGCCTTGCAGATATAATAGACCACAAACGGCAGAGACACTACCACCACATAACATATCCTTATCACATCCAACACCCCAGATTCTGTAACATCAAAACACTCAATTCCAGCAAGTCATTCTTTATTCTTTTCCGTCCCAACAGTAAGTGCAGAGCTTCTCTCTGTCAATCCCCACAGAGGCGATCATATCGTCCAGCCTGTGGTAGCGCAGGCTGGTGAAGTTCAACTGCTTTCCGATCCGCTCCACCATCTCCCTGTATTCCACCGTATCGGGATCCACATAGGCTTTCAGGTCAATCTCGCGCCCCTCCTGCTCCATCTCCTTCAGCACCCTCCTGGCGATGAGATCCATCTCCGACTTGGACCTGGAGAAGTTCAGATATTTACAGCCATACATCAACGGCGGGCACGCGGGACGGACATGGACCTCCCTGGCGCCGCTGTGGTAGAGGAACTCCGTGGTCTCCCGCATCTGCGTCCCCCGGACGATGGAGTCGTCGATCATCAGCAGGCTCTTCCCCTCTATCAGATCCTTCACCGGAATCAGCTTCATCTTGGCAATGAGGTTGCGCTGGGTCTGTATCGTAGGCATGAAAGACCTGGGCCAGGTGGGCGTATATTTCACAAAAGGCCTGGAAAAGGGGATTCCGGACTTATTGGCGTAGCCGATGGCATGGGCCGTGCCCGAATCAGGCACCCCTGCCACAATGTCCGGCTTCACATCGTCCCGCTCCGCCAGCAGCGCGCCGCAGTTGTACCGCATCTTCTCCACGCTGATTCCCTCGTAGGAGGAGGTAGGATATCCATAGTATACCCATAAAAAGGTGCAGATTTTCATCTCCCTGCCGGGCTGGGCCAGGGTGTGGACCCCCTCGG
>CAOOJO010000139.1 GCA_948496895.1 uncultured Acetatifactor sp.
AGAGCCTTGCCCTGTGCCCGCTGTACGCGGCGTCCAAGGAGGATCTGGATTTCCTGGGACTGGGGGAAGAGGGCAGGAGCCTGATCCGCATCCACTGTGGTCTGGAGGGGGCCGATGTGCTCATAGAGGACTTGAAACAGGCCTTTGACCGGATATAGGAGAGCCTGGTGGTAGAGCCTCAAAAATTTTTTGTTGACAAAAAGAAGGATAGAAGATATAATAAAAACCCAGAACACCAGGAAACGCGTTGATGGGAAGAAGTACCTTTGTCTAAAGGCTGACAGAGAGTTGCCGGTTGGTGAGAGGCGCGAGAAGGACTAAGGGAATATACCTCCCGGAGCAGCAGAGCTGAAAGGGTAAAGTAGGCTTTGCCGGCAGGCACCGATATCGGCCGGAGTATTGATGGATACTCACTAAGCCGCGGGGCGTGAGCTTTGCGGGAAGTAAGGTGGTAACACGAGCGTATGCCCGTCCTTTCACAGGGGCGGGCTTTTTATTGTTTAGAGAAAAGGAGAGAGGAAAATGACAGTATTCGACGAACTGAAAACGAGAGGCCTTCTGGCCCAACTGACGGACGAGGAGGAAATCAAGGAGCTCATCAACAATGGCAAAGCCACGTTCTACATCGGCTTCGACCCCACGGCGGACAGCCTGCACGTAGGGCATTTCATGGCGCTGTGCCTGATGAAGCGGCTGCAGATGGCGGGGAACAGGCCCATCGCCCTAATCGGCGGCGGCACGGGGATGATCGGCGACCCTTCGGGCAGGAGCGACCTGCGCACCATGATGACGAAGGAGACCATCGAGCACAACTGCGAGTGCTTCAAGAAGCAGATGAGCCGGTTCATTGAATTTGGGGACACGCTGGAAGAAGGCAGCTCCAAGGCCCTGATGGTGAACAACGCGGACTGGCTGATGGATCTGAATTATATCGAGTTCATCCGGGATATCGGGGTGCATTTCTCCGTGAACAGGATGCTGACGGCAGAGTGCTACAAGCAGCGCATGGAGAAGGGCCTGAGCTTCCTGGAGTTCAACTACATGATCATGCAGAGCTACGATTTCCTGAAGCTGTATGAGAATTACGGCTGCAATATGCAGTTCGGCGGAGACGACCAGTGGAGCAACATGCTGGGCGGCACGGAGCTGATCCGCAGGAAGCTTGGCAAGGACGCATACGCTATGACGATTACGCTCCTTCTGAATTCCGAAGGGAAGAAGATGGGCAAGACCCAGAAGGGAGCAGTGTGGCTTGACCCGGGCAAGACCTCGCCCTTCGAGTTCTACCAGTACTGGAGGAACGTGGCGGACGCGGATGTGCTGAAATGCCTGCGGATGCTGACCTTCCTGCCTATCGAGCAGATTGACGAGATGGACAGGTGGGAGGGCAGCCAGCTGAATCAGGCCAAGGAGATACTGGCCTTCGAGCTGACCAAGCTGGTCCACGGCGAGGAGGAGGCCCGGAAAGCCCAGGAGAGCGCCAGGGCGCTGTTTTCCGGCGGAACCGGAAGCGGGGCGGACATGCCTACCAGCGAACTGTCGGAGAGCGACTTTCAGGACGGCGCGATTGATATCCTTGGCATCCTGGTGAAGTCCGGCCTGACTGCCTCCCGCTCCGAGGCCAGGCGCGCGGTGGAGCAGGGCGGCGTCACGGTGGACGATGAGAAGATCGGCGACATCAAGACCCTGTACCGCCCGGAGCAGCTTGCCGGAGACGGAATTGTAGTCAGGCGTGGGAAGAAGAATTACAAGAGAGTGACAATGGGATAATATTTTCAGAGAACCTTTTCCCCTTGAATCATAGAATCATAATTTCAAAACCTCCTACATATACATCTAACAGTATATACAGGAGGTTTTTCTATGCAAAATGATTCCATAAACACCTACGACCTGTACAATGACATCAAGAACCGGACCGGGGGAGAGATATACATAGGAGTGCTGGGGCCGGTGCGCACCGGGAAATCCACTTTCATCAAACGCTTCATGGAGGAGATGGTGCTGCCCTACATGGAGGATGAGCACGCGAAGCTCAGGGCCCAGGATGAGCTGCCCCAGAGCGCTGGGGGCAAGACGATCACCACCACGGAGCCCAAGTTCATCCCAAACGAAGCTGCCAGCGTAGTCCTGAGCGGGGAAATCCCGGTGTCCGTGCGGCTGATCGACTGCGTGGGCTACATGGTGGAGGGCGCGGCCGGGCACATGGAGGAGGACATGGAGCGCATGGTGAAGACGCCCTGGTTCGACTACGAGATTCCCTTCACCCAGGCGGCGGAGATCGGCACGGACAAGGTCATGAACGACCATTCCACCATAGGCCTGGTCATCACCACCGACGGGAGCTTTGGCGAGATTCCCAGGGGGAACTACCTGGAGGCGGAGGAGAAGACCATCCTGGCCCTGAAAAAGCTGCGCAAGCCCTTCCTGGTGCTGGTGAACAGCCAGAAGCCCTATTCGGAGGACGCCAGGCGGGTAGCGGAAGAAATCGGCGAGAAGTACGGCGTGGCGGCAGTGACCGTGAACTGCGAGCAGCTGAAGAAGGAAGACATCCATATGCTGCTGGAGAACGTCCTGTATGAATTCCCCATCTCTTCCATCGAATTCTATATGCCCAAGTGGGTGGAGATGCTCCCCTGGGACAATCGCATGAAGCAGGACATCATAGGCCAGGTGGGGGCCATGATGAAGGACTACAGCACCATCCGGGACGTGAGATCTAAGCCCATAGAGCTGTCCAGCGAGTACATAAAGCGATGCAAGACGGATGCCATAAGCCTGTCGGACGGCGTCATCCGCGTGACCCTGGATGCGGAGGAGGCCTACTATTACGAGATGCTGACGGAGATGGTTGGGGAGACCATCGCGGACGAGTACCAGTTGATCAGCAAGCTTAAAAGTTTCGCGGCCATGAAGCATGAGTACACAAAGGTCCTGGATGCGGTGAACATGGTGCGCATCAAGGGCTACGGGGTGGTGACGCCGGACAAGGACGAGATTACTCTGGAGAAGCCGGAGCTAATCAAGCACGGCAACAAGTTCGGCGTGAAAATAAAGGCCTCCAGCCCTTCCATCCACATGATACGGGCCAACATCGAGACGGAGATCGCGCCCATCGTAGGCACGGAGGAGCAGGCCAACGACCTGATAGGCTTCATCAACCAGGAGGATAAGGAGAGCGGCATCTGGAACACCAATATCTTCGGGAAGACCGTGGAGCAGCTGGTGAATGACGGAATCACGGCCAAGGTGGCCGTCATCGGGGAGGAGAGCCAGCTAAAGCTCCAGGATACCATGCAGAAGATCGTCAACGACAGCAACGGGGGGATGGTGTGCATCATCATCTAGGATATCTGTTTTACAGGGCAGGGCTTCGGCTCTGCTCTTTTATTTTGATTATCGTTATTTTGATGAAGAAAGCAATTGCTTTTTTGTGCATTCTTTAGTATAATGATTTTATTAATTTTTTCTAAAAAATGGAAGCATGAAAAGGAGGATGGCCATGGGACAGGTATATGAAAAGCTGATGAGATGCTGTGAGGATGTCAGGAAGCGGACGGGCTTTGTCCCGAGGGTGGCTATCGTGCTTGGATCCGGGCTTGGTGACTACGCGGAGAACGTGCAGGTGGAATATGAGCTTCCCTACAGCGAGATAGAGGGCTTCCCGGTCTCAACGGTGCCGGGGCATGCCGGAAGGTTCATTTTCGGGTATATAGGCGAGGTCCCTGTGGCCTGCATGAAGGGCAGGGTGCACTATTATGAAGGCTATCCTGTCAGCGATGTGGTGCTGCCCGTCAGGCTCCTGAAGCTGATGGGGGCAGAGATTCTGTTCCTGACGAATGCGGCGGGCGGCGTGAACACTTCCTTCCATGCGGGAGACCTGATGCTGATCAAAGACCACATCTCCGCGTTTGCCCCCAATCCCCTGATTGGCCCGAATATAGACGAGCTGGGCCCCCGCTTCCCGGACATGAGCGAGGTGTATGACAGAGGGCTGCAGAAGCTGATCGCCGGAAAGGCAAAGGAGAACCATATCTATCTGCAGGAGGGCGTGTACGCCCAGATGACAGGGCCGTCTTACGAATCCCCTGCGGAGATCCGGATGCTGCGGGCCCTGGGCTGCGACGCGGTGGGGATGAGCACGGTGGTGGAGGCCATCGCCGCCAACCACATGGGAATGAAGATATGCGGCGTATCCTGCATCAGCAACCTGGCTGCCGGCATGTCGGAGAATCCGCTGAGCCATAAGGAGGTGCAGGAGGCGGCGGACATGGCCGCGCCCAACTTCAAGAGGCTGGTGACAGAGGCCGTGAAGGGCATGGCGGCATTCCTGACGGCATAGGCTCCGGCGGGCAGGACGACAGAGGAAAATAGAGGAAAAAGGAACGCGGTACAGGAGATATGGTATATGGAAGCGGAATTTGACAGAGCGGATTTGGCGAGGGCGGCATTGGAGGCAAGACAGATGGCATATACGCCCTACTCCCATTATACGGTGGGCGCGGCGCTGCTCACGGCGGAGGGCGAGATCTATCAGGGCGGCAACATCGAGAACGCCTCCTACGGCGCCACCAACTGCGCGGAGCGGACGGCCATCTTCAAGGCTGTCAGCGAGGGCAGGCGGCGCTTTTCGGCCATCGCCATCGCCGGGGGCATGGAAGGGCAGAATCCTGTGGACTACGCCTATCCCTGCGGCATCTGCAGGCAGGTCATGAAGGAGTTCGCGGGGGAGGATTTCCGGATTATCGTGGCGAAAAGCGCCGCGGACTATAAGGTCTATACCCTGGAGGAGCTGCTTCCCCACGGATTCGGAGGGAGCTCCATCCGGTGAATATCAAGATTGTAAAGCGTATGGCATATACTTGCATGCTACATGCGCTTCACATATATTTATTCTCTAATTCAAATCTACATAGGAGGGAGAAAACATGTTAGAGAAACTATTTAAGCTCAAGGAAAACGGCACGAGTGTGAAAGTCGAGGTCATGGCCGGTATCACCACCTTCATGACCATGGCGTACATCCTGGCCGTGAATCCGAACATCCTTTCCGCATCGGGAATGGATGCAAATGCAGTGCTTCTGGCGACGGCGCTGGCATCGTTCCTGGGAACCATATTGATGGCCCTTTTGGCCAACTATCCGTTCGCACTGGCCCCCGGAATGGGGCTCAACGCGTATTTTGCCTACACCGTGGTGCTGAATTACGGATATTCCTGGCAGATCGCGCTGATGGCGGTGTTCGTGGAAGGATTGATTTTCATTGTGCTTTCCGTGACGAATGTAAGGGAAGCCATCTTCAACGCCATTCCCATGACATTGAAATCCGCGGTGAGCGCCGGTATCGGCCTGTTCATTGCCTTCATCGGCCTCCAGAATGCCAAGATTGTGGTGAACAATGACTCCACGCTGGTTTCCTATCAGAATTTCAAAACGGATTTCAGCTCTGTGGGCATGGGAGCGCTGCTGGCCCTGATCGGTGTCCTGATTACCGGCTACCTTTTGATTAAAAAGGTAAAAGGCGGCATCCTGCTGGGCATCATCATCACATGGGTTTTGGGAATCCTCTGTGAGCTGATAGGCTTGTATGAGCCGAATCCTGAGCTGGGAATGTATTCCGTGATTCCCGCGGCGTTCGTTTCCTTTGATTTCTCGGCTCTCGGGAATACCTTCGGCCAGGTCTTCAAGGCTGACTTTGGCGCGCTGAAGAGCATTACGGAATTCATCGTGGTCATCTTCGCGTTCCTGTTCGTGGATATCTTTGACACTCTGGGGACTCTGATCGGCGTGTCCTCCAAGGCGAATATGCTGGACAAGGACGGCAAGCTTCCCAGGATCAAGGGAGCGCTCCTGGCAGATGCCATTGCCACCAGCGCGGGCGCGGTTCTCGGAACTTCTACCACGACTACCTTTGTGGAGAGCGCTGCCGGCGTGACCGAGGGCGGCAGGACAGGCCTGACAGCGGTGGTGACCGGCCTGCTGTTCCTGCTTTCCGTGATTTTCTCGCCCCTGTTCCTCACGATCCCTTCCTTTGCCACCGCTCCCGCGCTTATCATCGTCGGGTTCTATATGATAGCATCTGTGGCGAAGATTGACTGGGAGAACATGCTGGAAGCCATTCCCGCGTTCCTGTGCATTCTCTCCATGCCTTTGATGTACAGCATATCGGAAGGAATCGCGGTGGGCGTGATTTCCTGGACGATTCTGCATCTTTGCACAGGCAAGACGAAGGGGAAGGTAAGCATTCTGATGTATGTTCTTACAGTGCTGTTCATTCTGAAATATATTTTCCTGTAAGACAAGGTTCTGATGCTTTGTGTATGGCGGGCAGCCCTCGGGCTGCTCGTCTTTGGCAGAAGGGTGTAAGACATATATGGAGACTCTGGTTTTTTTAGCCGCTATGGCTGTGTTCGTACTGGTCATCTTCGTGTCGGAGGGCGTGCGGACGAAAAAGGAAGAAAAGAAATTCATTGAGACCTTGTATCATGATTACGGCAAGCTCTCCGAGAAGGAATATGCCCTGGAACGGTTCGCGAGGATGGGGAGCTTTTTCGACAGACATCACAGAAAGGGGCAGCTGGACGACATCACATGGAACGACCTTGGGATGGACGAATTATTCAAGCAGATGAACTATACCCTCTCCGCATCGGGGGAGGAGTATCTGTACTATACATTGCGGACTTTAAAGCAGGAGGATGGGGAGCTGGCCCATCTGGAGGAGGCCGTCCGGTTCTTCGGGGAGCATCCGGAGACAAGGGTGCGGGTGCAGCTTGCCGCGAACCGCCTGGGGCATACCGGGAAATTCTCCCTCTATGACTATCTGGATAATCTGGATTTTCTGGGGGAGCGTTCCAGTAGAAAGCATCTTATCGTGGATTTGCTGTTTCTTCCGCTGATTGGGCTTTTGTGGGTGAACGTCTCCTTGGCGGTTTTGGGGATTGTGGCTCTGATTGTCTACAATATCCTGACTTATTTCAGGGAAAAGGGGGAGATTGATCCCTATATCGCCAGCTTTTCCTATATTATG
>CAOOJO010000140.1 GCA_948496895.1 uncultured Acetatifactor sp.
CTGGGGTGCCTGGCATCGGGGATGAAGCCCATCGAGCGGCTGGGGATCCCCGCCATGTCCCTGGGCGGGGAGGCGGCCCACGGGGTGGAGGCCAGGAACGACCAGAACGATATAAAGGTGCCGGAGCCCACCACCTCCTTCGTGCAGCCCATCGGCATGAGCGCCACCTGGGATCCCGCGCTGATAAAGCAGGCCGGGGCGGTGACGGGGACGGAGGTCAGGGTGATCTACCACCGCCATCCGGACAGGGGGCTGAGCCGCTGGGCGCCCACGGTGGACCTGGAGCGGGATCCCAGATGGGGCCGGACCGAGGAGGGCTACGGGGAGGATCCGCTTCTCACCGGGGAGATGGCCTCCGCCTATGTACAGGGCATGCAGGGGGAGGATCCGGAGCATCTGCGGGTGGCAGCCACCCTGAAGCACTTCTACGGCAACAACACGGAGGCGGGCCGGGGCTGGAAGAATGCGTCCATCGACCCCAGGAACCAGTATGAGCTATATCTGGAGCCTTTCAGGCGGGTCATAGAGAAAGGCGGCGCGGAAGCGGTGATGACGGCCTACAATGCCATCAACGGCATTCCAGGGATGCTGAACCCCCAGGTGCGGCATATCCTGAAGGAGAGATACGGACTGAAGCACGCCGTGTGCGACGGCGGGGCCATGGCTCTGTTGACGGCCCTGCACCACTATTACGGCACGGACGCGGAGGCCATCGCCGGGGCGGTGAAGGCCGGGGTGGACGCCATGTCCGACAACCCCGCCATGGTGGAGGCGGCCGCCAGGGAGGCCTGGGAGCTGGGCCTGCTGACGGAGGCCGAGATTGACCAGGCCCTGCGCAATACCTTCCGCACCAGGCTGCGCCTGGGCATCTACGACAGGGAGCCGGGGAACGTATACGACCGGGTGACGGAGGACGACCTGGACAGCGATGGCAACAGGGCGGTGTGCCGCCAGGTGTCCAGGGAGGCCGTCGTGCTGCTGAAAAATGAGGGCGGCTTGCTGCCCCTTGCCCCCGGGAAGGCCCAGGCCCTGGCGGTGGTCGGCCCCCTGGGGAATGCCTGGTATCCGGACTGGTACGGCGGGACGCCGCCTTTTGCCAGGACGCTTCTGGACGGGATGCAGGAGGTATCGGGGGAAGCGGTCTCCTTTGAGGACGGCCTGGACCATGTGGTCTTCCGCCTGGGAGAAGGGGGGATCGCCGTGGCCGAGGACGGCACGCTGTACATAAGCAAGCGCCCTGACGCATTCCTCCATGAGGACTGGGGGGGAGCCATACCTTCCGCTGCGTCCGGACGGGGAAGTACATGAACACCAGGCTGTACCAGAAGCCGGGCAGCCCGGAACCGAAAGAGGCGCCCGGGCGGATCGCGGCGGAGAAGGACAATACCCTGAACTGGTTCGTCATGGAGATCTTCCATGTGGAGGAACAGGAAGACGGAAATGTAATCCTGACCAACCGCTTCGGCTCGCCGATGCAGGTCTGCGAGGACGGAGGGCTGTGGTCCATGAGGCCCGGGGAGGGAACCCCTTTCCGGATGGAGGTGGTGAAGGACGGACAGGCCGCTGCGGTGGAGCTTGCAAAGGGGAAGGAGGCCGTGGTGCTGGCCCTTGGGTGCAATTCCATGATCAATGCCAAGGAGGAGGTGGACAGGGGCACCATAGAGCTTCCCCCGGCCCAGAGGCGGCTGATGGAGGCGGTGTACCAGGTCAACCGCAACGTGGTCCTGGTGCTGTTCTCCAATTATCCCTATGCGATTGGATGGGCCAAAGAGAATCTTCCCGCCATTGTCTGGAGCGCCACCGGGGCCCAGGATATGGGGACAGCTATGGCGGAGACGCTGTTTGGACAGAATGACCCGGCGGGGCGGCTGAACATGACCTGGTATCAGGAGGACGGGCAGCTGCCGGACATCGATGATTATGACATCATAAAGGGAGGGCGCACTTATCGGTATTTTGAGGGGGAGGCGCTGTATCCCTTCGGATATGGACTGAGCTATGCGCGGTTCGCCTATTCGGATCTGAAGGTAGCGGTAACGGATGGCGGGAACCTGCGGGTCGCGTTCCGGGTGGAGAATACGGGAGACTGCGCGGGAGATGAGGTGGCCCAGGTCTACGGCATCGCTCCGGCTTCCCGGGTGAAGAAGCCTCTGCGCCAGCTCCTGGGTTTTAAGCGCCTCAAGGGGATGCAGCCCGGGGAGAGCCGTCTCGTGGAGCTTACCGTGGACAGGGAGGAATTCCGGTTCTACGATGTTATCAGCAGGAAGCTCATGGTGGAGGAGGGGAGGTACCGCATATTCGCGGGGCCCTCCAGCGCGGCGGAGGCCCTGTCCGCCTGGGCAGATTTGCCGGGACAGAAGACGGGGAGACGGGATACCGCAGAAAAGACCGCGGCAGACCATTATGACGGCTACGAGAACATCGTCCTGACGGAAGGGCATTTCGGATTTACGGCGGCAACGGTGAAGGATGCTTCCGGAAAGGCGGCGCTGTGCTACAGGGACTGCCTGATCCACAGGGAGGCATCGGAGATTGTGCTGCACCTAAAGAGCGAGAAGGGCTGCAGCGCCAAGGTCTTCGTGGACGGTAGCCAGGCGGCCCATTGGGAGGGCGACACTGCCACCTATGAGCGAGCGGGATTCCCCCCTATGGACGAGAAGGCAAGGAGGGAGGCCCAGGAGCGCAGGGCAGGGTGGAAGCCCATCTACGCGGACGTGTGCCTGCCCCTGGACAGGGACGCCCTGGAGGGGAAGGAAGGGAAGGCCGTGGAAATCCGGATAGAGCTCACCGGGGACGTGCGGCTGTGCTATTTCCGGATCCGGAAGGGGCAGGCCGGCAGGTGATCAGGGGTGGTGCTGCGCGGTAATATTACGCGGTAAAAGGCCGTTCCTATTAGCGCAGGGGATGGAAGGGATATTGACGGCCGAGCTGCGTGCCATAAAAGAAGGATCTCCGGAAGCGTTCGTGCTGCTTCCGGGGATCCTTTTTATGGCAGGATGGCAGAGGCCTTGCTGCACGGAGCGATGAAATGTCTGCGGCGGACTGCCTGGAAACGGGAAAGCGGTTCTGCCGCGAAACAGCTCTGCCCTACAAAAGCGCTTTCAGCTTCTCTGTCTCCTCCTCTATGGCCTTTTTATCAATCCTCTGGAACAGAATCTCCACCTCCGGGAGCCGGAAGCCTCCCGGAACGGACTGCTTCTCCCAACGGTTTGTCAGCCCTAGCCACCTGGAGACTTTCTCCGAGGAAAAGGGCAGGAAGGGCGCCAGCAGCACGGCCAGGTTCGCTATGATCTGCACGCATTGATAGAGCGTGTTCCCACAGTCTGCCCTGTCTGTGGTTCTGGTAATCCAGGGCTGTCTGGCATCAAAGAATTTGTTCGCACCCCTTACGAAATCGAATATCTGCTCCAGGGCATCCTTGAAGGCCCCTTTCTCAATCAGCCTGCCCACGGACACGTACAGCTCCCCGATCTGCCTGTCGATTTCAGGGTCGGCCGTCCCCTCCGGCACGGTGCCGCCCAGGTACTTTTTGATGAACGTCAGGGAGCGGTTCACGAAATTGCCATAGCCGCCTAACAGCTCCCCATTATGGCTGTGGACGAATTCCCGCCAGGAGAAGTCCGCGTCCTTCTTCTCCGGGCCGTTTGCCAGGAAGAAATAGCGGATGGAGTCGGCTTCGTAATGCGCCAGCAGGTCCTTCACCCAGATGGCATAGTTCTGGCTGGTGGATATCTTCCGCCCCTCCAGGGTCTGGTACTCGCTGGACACAATCCTGTCCGGCAGATGCCATCCTCTGCCGCTGCCCAGAAGAAGGGCGGGCAGGATGATGGTGTGGAAGGGGATGTTGTCCTTTCCGTGCACATAATAATGGAGGGCGTCGTCGCCCCAGAGCGCCCCAAAGTCCGCGCCCCGGTTCTCCGCGGCTGTCCTGCTGGCGGAGAGGTACCCCAGCACGTTCTCCGCCCAGATGTAGATGGTCTTGTCTTCATACCCTGCCCTGGGGACAGGTATCCCCCATTCCAGGTCTCTGGTCAGGGCCCGGTCCCGCAGGCCCTCCCGGATATATCTGTCTGTAAAGGCAATGGCATTCTTCCGCCATTCGGGATGGGCGTCCACCAGGGCCTGGAGCTGGCTTTCCAGACGGGAGATGGCGATATAGAGATGCTTCGCGCTGCGGAAGGCTATCGGCTTCCCGCAGGTGGCGCAGACCGGATCCACAAGGGCCTCCGGCTCCAGCACCGTGCCGCAGGCGTCGCACTGGTCGCCCCTGGCCGCCTTCCCGCACCGGGGGCATCTCCCCAGCACGAAGCGGTCCGCCAGGAAGGAGCCGCAGTCCTGGCAATAGGCCTGAGGGGCCTCCTTTTCGTAGACATACTCGCTTTCGTATAGTTTCCTTTGGAATTCCGTCACGAAGCGCTTGTGCTCCTCAGAGGAGGTCTTCGTATATACGTCATAGCTGAAGCCCAGCCTCCGGAAGCAGTCCGTAAATTCCGCATGATAGAAATCGCTGATTTCCCGGGGCGTCCTGTTCTCCTGCCTTGCCTGGATGGCCACGGGCGTCCCATGGCAGTCGCTCCCCGACACGAAATACACATTGTCCCCCACCGCCCTGTGATACCTTGCCAATACGTCCCCGGGCAACAGCCCCGCGATATGGCCGATGTGCAGGGAGCCGTTTGCGTAGGGCCATGCCCCGCCGATTAAGATATTTCTATTCATTCTGTTTCCCTCATTTCCAAGATTTATACTCGCTTTCTGTTCGCTGAGTATATGACGATTATTTTATAGTCAATTGTTGCCTTTGCGCGCTGTCTCTTAGGCGCTCACTCCATTTTCTCCATCAAAAAAGCCCTCCTCTCTGAAAAATTTCTTTTCCAGGGACGAGAGCAGGGGATCGATTTCAACAATTCCCGCAAACCGCTTCGCAATTCGCCGGAACCAAAAGTTTCCCACGCTTCGTGTTACCACCCTAAATTCGCCCATGCCTCACGGCGCGGGCCTCATCGGCTGCGGACGAGAAATGACTCATCGATAGCCTGGCACTGTAACGGGTGCGCCCGTCGCAGCCTTGGCCCAGGGGGCTTCGGTGCGCGGCTCCGAGACCATGTTCGGCGGTTCCTTCAGTGCCTGCTCTCACCTGTCCAGGCTCTCTGTGACCTATCTGACCGCTTACTCTTCTCTTCACAGCCTTTGCTTTGTATATAAAAGCATACAGCCGATTGGGTGGTTTGTCAATGCTTTTAAACGAAACCACTGCCTGGAAAATGGCTTTACATGCGTTATGCTGCGATATTTCAGAATTTTAATCTGATGACTGTCATTTTTTGTTGCTAAAAGCGTATTTCTATGGTATGCTGATTGAAGCGTGATTCAGAAATTGCAGACAATGGATTTTAGCTGGAAGTCAGTGTAGAGGGTAGAATATGGCGGTAAGTTACAAAAAGCTGTGGAAATTGCTGATTGATAAGGATATGAAGAAGAAAGATCTGCGCGCTTTAACTGGCGTTAGCACGACAACGATGTCTCGCCTGGCAAAAGACGAAAATGTGGGCACGGAAATTTTAGCAAAGATCTGCGCGGCCTTAAATTGCGATGTCGGCGATATTATGGAATTTGTCCCTGAAAACAAAGAACAGAAATGAGGAGGCAAGGGCAGTCGAGGCTGTCATAGAGAGCGAGGTGTCATCATGACCATGGAAGAAATCCTTGCAGGGGAATCCAAAAATGTGGAGTTCAAGGAGAACCTGCCGGAAAAAAGCATAAAATATATGAAATCTGTGGTTGCCTTTGCCAACGGAACCGGAGGTAAAATTATTTTCGGAATTGCCGATAAGACCAGAGAAATAGTTGGCTTCAGCAAGGAAGGCGTGTTCAAGACCATGGATGCGATTGCCAATGCCGTGTCGGACAGCTGTGAACCGGCAATCATTCCGGACATCACTTTAAAGACCATTGATGGAAAAACAGTTATCGTGGTTGAAGTTTCCCAGGGGAGGCAGCGCCCATATTATATCAAAGCCTTGGGCAGAGAAGGCGGCGTATATGTCCGTGTTGCCGGAACCACACGCCTTGCGGATGAGTACATGATAAAGGAGCTGATGTTCGAGGGCAGCAACCGTTACTTCGACCAGGCTTTGTGCACAGGGCTGAGTATCACGGACGAGGATATTGATGCCCTTTGCAAAGCCCTGAAAGAGCAGGCAGTCAAGAACGCCCATAATGAAGAGCAAAAGGCATCTGTCAAAGAGGTCGGCAGGCAGCAGCTGCGTTCCTGGGGCGTTCTGATCGAACGGGATGGAAAAGATTATCCCTCCAATGCCTATGCGATTCTGACGGGCTGCGGTGCGCTTCCTGTTGCAACGCAGTGCGGCGTATTCAAAGGTTCGACCAAGGAGGTTTTTGTAGACCGCCGAGAGTATACCGGACCAATCTGGGAGCAGATAGAAGAGGCTTTCCAGTTTGTTCTACGGAGCATTCATCTGGGAGCAGCTATTGTGGGCATCCATCGTCAGGATATTTATGAAATCCCGCCGGATGCGATTCGTGAGTTGATCATCAATGGGGCGGTGCATTCGTTATGGAAAGCTTTCCATAAACGATGGGAAATTAAGTTATGAGCATATTCCCAGTTTACTAAGATTAATTTATGGGGGGATACCATTACCTGAGCAAAATGAAACCATTGCAGATATGCTGGATAATATTGTCAGAATGTATGAGCAAGTTGCAGTAAATACGATTGTGGAGAACACATATATCCTTATTGAGGAGGAGTCGGAAGAGGAACTTTATATAATATTAGCGATAATTATGTTTTGGAATGAGAAGATGAATTTAGATATTGTAACGCCTCTAATGACAGCAGGAGAACCAGTAAAAGAATTGTATATTGAACCTACGATGAACATAAAAAGTAGCACTACATTTTCACCCAAATAGTTG
>CAOOJO010000141.1 GCA_948496895.1 uncultured Acetatifactor sp.
CGTGATAACGGTCTTTCTAATCTTCCTGTGCGGGCTGCTGGCCGAAAGGATACTCACAGCCCCCGGCGGGACAGTCCCAAATTTCCCCCTGGTGCTGATGCCCGTCTGCAGCATCGCGGTCATCGCTGCCCTGCTTTATTCCCATGCCTGCACGGACGTGGGGCTGGCTATTGTGGGCACAGGGCTGCTTTCCTTAAATTTCCTCATGCTGTATCTGTACAATCTCCTGCTGCGCTCCTTTTCCCAGAAATACGAGCTGGACACATTAAGGACCCAGGTGCAGGCATACGCCCACCAGCTGGACATCATCCTGCAGGGGGAGGAGCGGATAAAGGCCCTGCGGCACGACATGAAGCACCATCTCCAGGAGCTGATGCTGCTGGCCGAAAAGCGTCAGGTGCTTAAGCTGCAGGAATATATCGGGCATATGGAGGAATTCATCCGTAATCCGGAAGAATATGCCGCCACCGGGAACCGGGAAATCGACAGCCTGCTGAACTATATGCTGCAAAGGGCACGGGAGGAGCTGGAGACGGTCCAGGCGAAAATCCTGCTGCCGGAAGAAATCCGCCACTCCTTCGACATCAATGTGCTGCTGGGAAACCTATTGGAAAACGCCATCGATGCCGCCAGGCAGACAGACAGGAAATACCTGTGCATCCATATGGCACTGAAAAAGGGCATTCTGAAAATAACGACAGAAAACAGCTTCAACGCCTCGGATGTGGTTCAGGAGAAACGAGGGGGAGAGCCTGTCTTCCTGACTACAAAGCCGTCTAAGGAGGGCCATGGAATCGGCCTGAAAAACGTCCGGCAGATTGTGGAAAAATACAATGGTGCCATAGAAATCCTGCCCCGGGACGGCCTGTTCCGTGTCAGCCTCATTCTCTATCTGCCGGGAGACAAAAATCCTGGATAATATCAATATGAGTGCTTTTCTTCAGAGGAACGCATCCGAAGCCAGCTCATGGCTCATATGTATAGCCCGGGATAGAGAGCTCCTTGTACAGCCTTGCCCTGGCATCCAAATCCCGAACGGCACGTTCCACTTCCTCTCCCCTCCCCAGGTCATACAGTCTCTCCAGCAAAGTGGCCAGCATTGCTTCACCGTTTGCTTTTCCCCTTGCCTCGCCACGCGCTTCCAGCTGATTGATATATTCACACATCATAATCTTCTTTCCTTTCTTTTTCTCTAAAAGCTTATTTGCCTGCTCCGTAAATCTGGTATCCCCTGTAACCGCTTCCATCATATCACACAGCGCTTCCATATGGACGATGGCCTGTCCTTTCCGCCTCACGAAGCTCCCCTCGTTCAGATAATCCGCCACGAATCCCATATCGCTGGTGAAGCGGCTCCTGATTTCCAGAGGAAGATTGTGCATATGATAAACCATCAATTCATTATCGTCCACCTGTCTCAGCTTCTCCGGCGGCACCCCATTCCGCAGAAGCAGCGCATGGAGACTCCTGGGGATGCGGCTGGTCTTTCCCGTCCAGTCTATCACCGCAGCAATCACCCCATACACCGGGACGCCGCTCTCCAACTGCTGTCTGTAGGAGCCGCCCTGATAGGATATCTTCCGCAGAATCTGCCGTTCCTCCAGTTCGGTCTCATTCTCTATAATGTACTGGAGGATTATCTTCCCTTTTTCTGTCAGATACCTGCTGGCATCGCAGAATTGATTGTGCACCCCATTGCCCTTATAAAAGCTCTCCGTGGGCGCAGGCTGTGTGTCAGCCGGGTTCAGCAGCCTTTCGCCGTCATATACCAGCGTGTTGATGCAATCCGCGAACACATCGGCATAGGACATCAGAATCTTCTCTGTAATGTCTTTTTCCGCCATTTTATACCTCCCTTGTTCAGTTGTCGGGAGCCTCTCAAAAACTCCCGCCGGTCATTTTGAAATTGAAGCAGGAATTTTCCGAGTTGTACGAAGAATAGAAACGATTACAGAATAACCCTGGATGAAAATCTGCTCTATATTTATCCTACCATAAAGCGGCCTGTTTTTCAATTGTATTTTATTTGGGTAAAACTATTTTGTCATATCGTACATTCATTCTTGTTTTGACACAAATCCCTATCAAATATGACAGGAAGCGGCGCAGAGCCGCCTTTCGTGGTAAGGTCTTTCTACAGAGTTTGTAGAGACAAATCTACTGCGAAATCACAGAAACGAAAGGCGGTATCTTCATGAAGAAAGAAACAAGAATCCGCTCCAGGATTCACAGAAAACCAGACAGGACAGACTTTCCAGCGCTTTGTCTCGCAATATGCGCATCCCTGCTGCTCACAGCCTGCGGCGAGGGTGGCGGGGCAGGCGGAGGAACCGGTACCGGGGACGCGTCCGCGGGGGACAATCCCTCTCCCGCCACCTCTCTCGCGAAAGAGCAGGGATATGTCTATCTGCCCGAGACGGTCACGATAGAGGACGAAAAGGCCGATTACGGAAACATGCAACTGATTGGCGACAGCCTATATTACCTGACCAGGAACGGGGAGGAAGAAAGCGGAACCCGGAGCATCTGCCGCTATTCCATCTCCACCCAGGCCCTGACGGTCATCCCCCTGGACTGGCAGACGGACAGCGACCTCTGGGAACCAGGGTTCTATACCTTCGAGCAAGACCAGAGCATGTGGCTGACCGTCAACGCCTACTCTGCGGACTACAGCCAGCTGAGGCGCTTCCTGTGCAAATTCGACGGGGAGGGCAGGAACCTGGTCTCCCAGGAAATCACAGGACAACTGGAAAAGGACACCTCCATACGCGGCCTGGCCACGGACAGCCAGGGCCGTGTCTGCGTCTTCACTGATAATGCAGGCATCTGGCTATACACTGCCGATGGGAGCTTTCTGGGCAATGCGCCCTACAGCCCTTCGGGGAACGGCCAGGCAGAGGGAAACGCCCAAGTACAGGAGAATATCCAGGTAAAGGGGAGCTTCAGCGATGAGGACGGCTGCTTCTATGTCTGTATCGGCAAAACGCAGGACACCCCCTCCCTGGGGCAATCTTCCATAGGCAAGGGACACTCCGGCGAACCCCCAGAGCGCTGTTCCCTGATGGAGGTGGATTTTGAGAAAAAGCAGCTCGTGGAAATTGTGGCGGATTTCCCCAATATCAGAGGACTCTGCCCGGGAAGCCATCAGACGGCGAAAGCAACCCAGCCGGAGGAAAATCCCAATGACGAGGACGCAGCCCCAACGAGCAATGGGGATGGGGATAACCCCTCTGGCGGCTCTGACGCTGGTTCCAGCGGGCAATACGACCTGCTGCTCTATGACGAGAGCTTCGTCTACGGATACGACCTCCCCACCCAAGGCGATGGCTCCCCTCAGGCCCCGGAAGCCCTGTTCGCCTGGACGGACAGCGATGTCAACGGCTATTTCGTGGAGGGCTTCGGCGTACTGGAGGACGGCAGATACCTAGCCGTAGTGGAGGACTGGGAGCATGACGACCTGGGCCTGATTCTGCTGAGCCGGACGAAGACAGAGGATGCGCCAGAGCGAATCCCCCTGGTGCTGGCCACCGTAAACGGCAGCAGCGACCTGGCCGCTCTTGCGGTAAAATTCAACAAAGGCAATGCCAGGTACCATCTCACCGTAAAAAGCTACGGTTCTCTCAGCGACCTCTACAACGCCATCCTGGCAAAGGAAAGCCCGAACCTCATCGACCTGTCCGGCATCGATGGGGAAAAGCTTGCCCGGCAGGGCGTCCTTGAAGATCTGAGGCCCTACCTGGAGCAGTCCCAGGAGTTCGGCCCCTCCGCCTTTGTGGACGGCATCCTGGACGCATATACCTTCGGCGGCACATTAATCGGAGTTCCGGAAACTTTTGCCCTGCAGACCGTTGTAGGGGACGGGGCCCAGCCGGAGAATGAAAACGGCCTGACCCTGGAGGGTCTGCGCTCCATTGCCGGACGCAATCCCGGGACGCTTCCCTTTGACGGAATCGCCAGGGATGAAATGATGCAGTACCTCATGATGTTCAACCAGGATGCCTTTATTGACTGGGATGCCGGGGAATGCCATTTCGATTCCGAAGCTTTCCGGGCAATCCTGGACCTGTGCAAGTCTCTGCCGGACAACGCCGCACCTGGCTCAGAGGGCGCAGGGGAAGAGATCTCCCTGCCCCGCAAAATCCAAAACGGCCAGGTCCTGTTCGCCATAGCGGACGTGGATGAGCCCAGAGCCCTCCAACCCTATGGGGAAATCTTCGGCCAGGCGGCAGCCTGTCTGGGCTTCCCCACCATGGACGGCCAGGGCGGGACATTATTGTATGCCGAAAATGCCTACGGAATCTGCGCCGGCTCGGAGCACAAGGACGGGGCCTGGGAATTCATCCAGGGCATCCTGGGACGGGAAAGCGCCGACTCCCTGCCCATCCTCGGCGGCGGCTTCCCTGCCCTGAAAAAAGAGCTGGACAAGTTGATCCATACCAGGATAGAGGAGGACAGCCAGTATCCCGGCGACAGATTCCCCAGCATCATTTATGAGGACGGATGGGAATTCCAGTACCATGCCCTGACCCAGGATGAGGTGGACGAGATCCTGAGCCTGGTGAAAGAGGCCATCCCCGCCTTTTCTGTTCAAGACGATGATGTAATCAAAATCATCAGCGAAGAGGCCACCCTTTATTACAGTGGCCAGAAAAGCGCCGAGGACGTGGTAAGCGTCATCCAGAACCGCGTCCAAAATTTCGTGAGCGAGAACAGGTAGGCGTACCTCTCTCCAGAGACGAAAAAATCGTGCAGGTGCCACGCGGGACGGCATCTGCACGATTTTTCCGGTTCTTCAAAGCGGTCTGCTGACGCTTTCCGCTGCTTTTATATATTCTATAGCGCGTTACCTCATACTATCTTGCTGTCCTCTGGCTTGGAGCGCCGCAGCTCCTCCAGTGCATCGAAAGCGCCTGCCACCGCCTGCTCCCTGGTGGGGTAAAGGGTCTTGCAGAATTCATTGTCGATGGAATACTTCCAGATATTTCCGGCTTTCGCATTGTGGTAGAGGACGATTACATGGCCGAATGCCTTAAGGTATTCATTGCCCTTCTGAGAACGCTTCCAAGCTTTCTGGAAGAAGCTTTTCCGCCGTGTCTGTCTTTTCTTGAATTCGGCCTCCCGGCGTCTGGCATTTGCGATATCCCCCTCCATTTTCCCTGCGCATATG
This sequence comes from uncultured Acetatifactor sp., assembly GCA_948496895.1. GTDB lineage: Bacteria > Bacillota > Clostridia > Lachnospirales > Lachnospiraceae > Acetatifactor. The sequence goes on from CAOOJO010000141.1 coordinate 5,168, forward strand.
CAGCCTACGGAGAGCTTGTGGTGTCCAGGATGCTCCATCTGATGGGCGTAGCGGATAATCTGGTAGCCGCACATCTGGCAGATGCCCACGGGCTCCCCTAAGTCCACCACACCCACGCAGGACCAGCCCGAGTGGGGGACATCGTCCCGTTTCCACAGATTGGGCGTGTTTTCCTTCTGCTGCCGGATGAGGCTCTCTGCCATCCCCGCTGCTTCCGGCTCTGCAATCCGATTCGGCTCTAAGCTTTTCACCTCTGTCGGATGCTCCGCCTCCAAGGCAATCCGCCCTGGAGCTTTTGGCTCCGCTGTCTCTTCCTCCTCCAGGGCTTCCGGCCCTGCTGCCTGCTTCGCCCCGTTGGCCTCTGTCTCTGTAGGATACGTTTTCCTATCTATTTTTTCATGTTTTTTTGAAAAGTAATCCGCCGATATGCTCCTGGGAAGCTGCAGCTTATCGAAGCGGATGGAATAGCTTCCCCGCTTCGCATCGATGGCCTCGATCCTGCCTCTGCCGAAGACATGGTGCTCCACCTCATCGCCCACCTGTCTGCTTACGGAAACCGGCTCCTGCTGCAGCTCCCGGTTCAGCTTCGCGGCGTAGCCCTGGCTTTCCCTGCGCAGCTCCTCTGAGATCCGGCCTATCCGGACATAATTCTCCTCCCCGATTTCCTCCAGGAACCGGGAGACCAGCTTCTTCATGCCGTTCTGGGAAGTCCCCTCGGATTCCATCAGGAAGAGATGCTTCTGCGCCCGGGTGATGGCCACGTAACAGAGCCTGCGCTCCTCCTCCAGCCCCAGGTTCTTTCGTTCCCCCAGTGTCTTGGATGAGGGGAATATCCCCTCCGTGAATCCCAGGATGAACACCACCGGGAATTCCAGTCCCTTGGAAGAATGGATGGTCATCAGCTTCACGGCATCCTTCTCCTCATCCCCGTCCTCCCCGGACTGGAGCGCAATCTGGCGCAGGAATTCCTGCAGGCTCAGATCCTCGCCGAACTCTCCCTCGAATTCATTGGCAATGCGCTTGAACTCCGCCAGGTTGTCCAGGCGCTCCTCATCCCCCAGCTCCCGGATATAGCTTTCATAGCCGGAGTCAGCGGCCACCTGGTTGACGATTTCCGAGATGCGCTTTTTGTGATGGCTCTCCTGCATTCCGCGGATGAACCCCACAAAGGCTCCCGCGTCGCTGCTCTGGAATTCCTTTTCCTCCAGATGCCCTGCAAGGGTCTCGAAAAGGGTCAGCTCCGGCCCAGAAAGCGCCAGCTGCCCAAGCGCCTGAACCTGGCTGCCCTGCCGCTCCCGCAGCTCCTCCAGATACCCCATCTTCGCCCTGCCGAACCTCCTGCGGGGCGTGTTCACGATTCTCCGAAAGGACATGTCGTCCCCATAGGCAATCAGCTTCAGATAGGCCAGCATGTCCAGGATCTCCATCCTCTGGTAGAAGCGGATGCCGCCGAAGATTTCATAGGGGATGTTCTTTTCCACCAGCTTCTTCTCCGCCACTCGGGACAGGAAGCTGGAGCGGTAGAGGATGGCGAAATCCGAATACCGGAAGCCCTCCCTCCCATGGAGAAGCCTGATGTTTTCAATCACTCTGTCCATTTCCTGGAAATCATCTCTGGAATGATAATGGACTACCGGTTCCCCGTCCATGTTCCTGGTGAACAGATCCTTCTTCAGGCGTATCTCATTCTTCTCGATAAGGGTGTTGGCGCAGCGCAGAATCTGGGGCGTGGAGCGATAATTCTGGTTCAG
>CAOOJO010000142.1 GCA_948496895.1 uncultured Acetatifactor sp.
AGCGGCTATTGCCTGCAGGCTCCTGTCTACCTGATGGTAGGACACCGCCAAAGGGCTGTCCCCTGCCGCGGCCAGGTACAGATAGCCCCAGTCGATGGCGATGCTGTCACCGCTGTGCCCCAGGGGATGCTGCTGCCTGAGCCCCATCCACGCAGTGCGCCCGGCAGAATGCCCCTCTTCCATGGAATGCCCCTCTTCCATGGAATGCTTCTCTCCCATATCCAGCGCGAAGCTGCCGCCGCCGATTTTCTCTGTCTGTCCATTGTCGCAGCACAGCTCCCCGCTAAACGTCCACCCAAGCTCCACCTCATGGGGCTTCCCGTCCAGGGAACGGACAGCCATGTCCACATAGGAGCAGGGTCTGGACATCACATCCAGGTCGTCCAGCAAAAGCGGCGTCCAGAATTCCAGGCTAAGCTCTACCCCAGCCGCCCGGAAGCTGTATGTGGTACAGATGGCAGTGACGGAGAGGTTCGTCTGCTCCATGGCAGGGGCCTTCCCCAGCCCCAGGAAGCGGTAATCCGTGCCGTCTATCCTGGCAATCCCGGTGACGCGCTTTCTTCTGCCCGTCCAGTGGCAGGTGTCCGTCTCATACAGGCTGTCGCTGCCTGACCAGAGGCTAAAGTAGGGGTCGCAGGTAATCAGCGGCACTGCGGGCAGCCGTCCTGCGGTGATTCGTTTCGTTTGCTTGTCTCTCATGCTTTTCCTCGTTTCCGCGCATCCCGGCCCGCGGGCTTACGGTTGCACTTATATATTTTCTATTTCGTTCTTTTCTATCTCTTGTTTCGTATTTTAATATGGTGCTCTCGCTGCCGGGCTTTTTGATTTTTTCAGGGCCCTTTTCCAGCCAGATGTCTTTTCATACCCCCGCCTTTTTGCAGATGTCCTGGAGGCAGCATTTCTCGCAACAGGGCTTTGTCCGGGCCGTACAGACCGCCCTGCCGTGATCCACCAGCCTGTGGCAGAAATCGTTGCCCTCCTGGGGCGGGATAAGCTTCCAGAGCTCCTTCTCCACCTTTGCGGGCTCCTTGATGCCGTCCACCAGCCCCATGCGGTTCACCAGCCGGATGCAGTGGGTGTCCGTGACGATGGCGGGCTTTCCGAACACATCGCCCATGATCAGGTTGGCGCTCTTGCGGCCCACGCCGGGCAGGGCCAGCAGCTTGTCAAAGTCATCCGGCACTTTGCCGCCGTATTCGTCCCGCAGCATCTTCATGCAGGCGCTGATGTCCCTGGCCTTGCTCTTTCCCAGCCCGCAGGGATGGACGATCTCCTCAATCTCCTCCACAGGGGCATCCGCCAGGGCCTCCACGTCCGGAAATTTCTTGTACAGATCTTCCACCACCACGTTCACCCGGGCATCCGTGCACTGGGCCGCCAGGCGCACGCTGACCAGAAGCTTCCAGGCCTGGTCGTATTCCAGCGTACAGTCCGCCTGGGGATACTCCTCCTTCAATTTCTCGATAATCTTCAGGGCCCTCTGTTTCTTTGTCATTGGTTTCTCCTTCTCTGCCGTCTTAAGTCCACATAATATATCAGATCCTGCACATACTGTCCCTGAAAGGATGGTGACAATATATGGATCCAAATCGAATCATCTGCAATTGCCAGGCCGTCACGGCGGGCGCAATCAAGGAAGCCGTAGACTCCGGCGCCGACACCGTGGAAGAGGTTCAGGGCATCACGGGAGCCGGCACAGTCTGCGGAGCCTGCCTGGAAGAGGTGGAAAAGCTGGTAAAAAGCCTGGTGGCACAGCGGAACACAGGGCAGTCCTCCTGACCGGCTACGGCCCTGCCTCCGCTTCCGGCAGAGGCAGGGAGCATCCCCTCTCTCCCGACAGCCTTTCCTTCAACATGCTGTTTCGCGCCGTCACGGTGACGTTGCGCACCGCGTAGGCAAGGGCCTTTTTCGTCCCCACCATCACCAGGGCAAAGAAAGTCCTGGTGATGCCGGTGTAGATCAGGTTCCTCTGGAGCATCACGAAATGGGTCATCAGCACCGGCATCACCACAATCGGGTATTCCGACCCCTGTGCCTTGTGGATGGTGGTGGCATAGGCGTGCACCAGCTCGTCCAGCTCCGTAGCGTCATACACGATTTTCCGATTGTCGAAGTTCACCGTAAGCGTCCTCTCCGTCATGTCCACGGCCTCTATCATGCCGATGTCCCCATTGAAGACTTCCTTGTCGTAATTATTCTTGATCTGCATGACCTTGTCGTTCATCCGGTATACGAAGCCGCTCCTGCGCAGCCCCTCGCCCTCCGGGTTCAGCGCCTCCTGGAGCGCCAGGTTCAGGTTGGTGGCCCCCACCACGCCCTTCTGCATGGGGGTGAGCACCTGTATGTCGGCGGGGGCCTTCCTGTAGTACCTGGGCAGCTTTTCCTTCACCAGCTTCACGATCTCCGCCGCGGCCTCCTCTGGCTCCTCCCTCTGGACGAAGAAGAAGTCCGTGCCATTTCCGTTGGAGACATCCGGCATCTGTCCCGCGTTGATCCTGTGGGCGTTCATGACGATCCGGCTCTCCTGGGCCTGCCGGAAGATCCGGGTCAGCCGGATGACAGGGAAGCTGCCGGAATCGATGATGTCCCGGAGCACGTTCCCCGCGCCCACGGAGGGGAGCTGGTCGATATCCCCTACCAGAATCAGCCGCATGCCCGCCGGAATGGCCTTCAGCAGGGAGTTCATCAGGATGATGTCGATCATGGAGCATTCGTCCACAATCAGCACGTCTCCCTCCAGGGGATTCTCCTCGTCCTTCTGGTACCCCTCCGGCGGCTTGCATTCCAGGAGCCTGTGGATGGTCTTCGCCTCCAGGCCTGTGGCCTCCGTCATCCGCTTGGCCGCCCTGCCCGTGGGGGCCGCCAGCAGAACTTTCAGCCCGTAGGCCCGGTAGGCCGCGATGATGCCCTGGGTGGTGGTGGTCTTGCCGGTGCCTGGGCCTCCTGTGAGCACCATCACCTTGGCCATGGCGGCCCGCCTGATGGCATCGGCCTGGATTTCGTCATATTCCATGCCCAGGGTCTGCCCGATTCTGGTGGCATCCACGGAGAGATTTTCATTTCCGGTCTCCCTCCGGGCCCTGGAAAGCTGCAGCCACAGCCTGTCCTGAGCCGGTTCTGCCGCCAGGCGCTTCAGCTTGTTTGCCGTCCCCGTCTCGGCATAATAAAAGGGCGGCAGGTAGACGGCATCTTCCTCCTGTATCAAATCCTTGTCCCGCAGCATCTGATCCATGGTCATGACGATGCAGTTGTCTTCTGCTTCCAGCAACGAGGAGGCCTTTTCTATGAGCTGCTCTTTGCGGGCGTACACATGCCCCTCGTCGGCCAGCTCGCTCAGCGTATACATGATGCCGCTGCGCAGGCGGACATAGGCCTCCTTCCCGAAGCCCAACTTCCGGGCGATGCCGTCCGCCGTCCGAAAGCCGATTCCCCAGATGTCGTCCGCCAGCCGGAAGGGGTTCTCCTTCATCCTGGCGATGCTCTCGTTCCCGTACTGCCTGTATATCCTGGCGGCAAAGGCCGTGCTCACGCCATGCTCCTGCAAAAAGAGCATGACATTCTTCACTTCCTTCTGCCGCTCCCAGCTCTCCGCTATCATGCGGATGCGCTTGTGCCCGATGCCCGGGATTTCTATCAGGAGCTGGATATCGTCCTCTATGACCGTGAAGGTGTCCGTGCCGAACTTCTGGACGATTTTCTTCGCGTACTTGGGCCCCACGCCCTTTATCAGGCCGCTGCCCAGATATTTCTCCATGCCGTAGACGGTGGCGGGGAGCGTCTCCTCCCACTTTGCGGCCATGAACTGGCGGCCATATCTGGTGTCCACCTTCCACTCGCCCTCCACCAGGAGCACGGAGCCCACGTTCGCGTCCAGGAGGTTCCCCACCACGGTGACCAGGTCGTCATAGCCCTTTACACTGACTTTCAGGACGGAATAGCCGTTTTCCGGATTCTGGTATGTAATTCGCTCCACGACACATCGAATCATCATCGCCCATTCCGCTCCTTTCGATATGGCCGTATATCGGTCAGGCCTTCGGACGGTGGCTTCCTGTCAGCTTATGGCCTGAGTAAATTACCATAATCATACAGAAAATCATGGCGATTGTCCAGTATTTATGTGATTTCATGGAGTTCTCCCCCTGTCCCGCTGCGCACTTTCCACAGTGCCTCTCTTTTTTAATAAAATCATTTTACCATATCGTATCCTATCTGCCAACCATAGAATTCAGAAAATCTGGCTGAGAAGCACCGCCGGGCATGGAAAAGGCTGTGCGGCCCAGACATCCTCTGCCTGTCCCCACAGCCTGATTCTCACTGTCCTGTTCTATCGTTCTCTCTTCTCGGAAAGCTTCTGCTCGAACCTGTCCTTCCTGGTGTCGGCAGGAACCGCCGTGGGGTAATCCCCGTCAAAGCAGGCGCTGCAGTATCCACCGCTTCCAATCAGCGCCCCCAGTTCCGACACGGGCAGGTATCCCAGGCTGTCCGCGCCGATGATCTCCGCCGTCTCCGCCACGCTGTGATGGCAGGCAATCAGGTTCTCTCTGGAATCGATGTCCGTGCCATAGTAGCAGGGATTCAGAAAGGGAGGCGATGAGATGCGCATGTGAATCTCCTTTGCCCCGGCCTCCCGCAGGAGCCTTACGATGCGGCCGCTGGTGGTGCCCCGGACGATGGAGTCGTCTATCAGCACCACCCGCTTCCCCCGGACGCTCTCCTCGATGGCGCTCAGCTTGATTCTCACCTGATCCAGCCGATGGCCCTGTCCGGGGGAGATGAACGTCCTGCCGATGTACTTATTCTTGATCAGGCCGATTCCATAGGGAATCCCTGACTCCTTGGAAAAACCCAGCGCTCCGTCCAGCCCGGAATCCGGCACGCCCACCACGATGTCCGCCTGGATTGGATGGGCCTTAGCCAGAATCCGCCCGGCCTGCACCCGCGCTCCATGTACCGACACCCCGTCGATGGCCGAGTCCGGTCTGGCGAAATAGATGTATTCGAAAATACATATTTTCTTTGGTTTTTTCCCGCAATGTTCTCTGCGGGAGACTATGCCATCCGGCCCGAACACCAGAATCTCCCCCGGCTCCAGATTCCGGATGAACTCTGCGCCCACCGCTTTCAGGGCACAGCTTTCAGAAGCAGCCACATACATTCCATCCTTTGTCCTTCCGTAGCAGAGGGGCCGGAAGCCGTAAGGATCCCTGGCGCAGATCAGCTTCTGGGAGGACATCAACACCAAAGAATAGGCCCCGTCCAGCGTGTCCATGGCAGCGCTGAGGGCATCCTCTATGGAGCCGGTCCGCAGGCGCTCCCTGGTGACGATGTAAGCGATGGTCTCTGTATCGCTGGTGGTATGGAAGATGGCCCCTGACAGCTCCAGGGCGTTGCGCAGCACCGCCGCGTTGCTCAGGTTCCCATTGTGGGCCAGCGCCATCTTTCCCTTCTGGTGGTTCACCTCTATGGGCTGGCAGTTGTTTCGGTTCGTGCCTCCCGTCGTCCCGTAGCGCACATGGCCCACCGCCATGTTCCCCTGGGGCAGGCGCGCCAGCGCATCCGCGGAGAACACCTCGCTGACCAGCCCCAGATCCTTGTGGGAAGAGAACACGCCGTCATCATTCACCACAATACCGCAGCTCTCCTGCCCGCGGTGCTGCAGGGCGTACAGCCCATAATATGCCATCCCCGCCACATCGGCGGCCACCGGACTGATGATGCCCAGCACGCCGCATTCTTCATGTAAGTCCATATCGATTCTTTGCCTTTCTGCCTTTTGGGCTTCTCCGGTCTCTCCCAGACCCTGCATAAGCCCTCTATCCGACTATCGCCGCTTTTGTGCCCGGCACCCGCCAGGCCTCCTGTCCGTCCTGGGTCAGTCAACAACCCCGCTGCAAGCAAAATGTGTCCTTCGGACACATTAGAATCAAGCCTCTGCCGCCAACCAGTGACCGCGGTTTAAGTCTCCCCTGATACCGCATGCGCCACAGCCGCTCCGATGAAGCCCTTGAACAGCGGATGGGGATGGTTGGGACGGCTCTTGAACTCCGGATGGTACTGCACGCCCACATAGAATCCCCTGCCTGCCAGCTCCACCGTCTCCACCAGCCTGCCGTCCGGGGAGGTGCCGCTGATGACCAGACCCTTTTCCTGCAAGACGTCCCTATAGTCGTTGTTGAACTCATAGCGGTGCCGGTGGCGCTCGCTGATGTGTCTTTTCCCATAACAGCGCTCCATGACCGTACCCTCTCTGATATCACAGGGATAGGCCCCGAGCCGCAGGGTTCCGCCTTTGTCGATGTCCCCGCTCTGCCCCGGCATGAAGTCGATGACCTTGCTGACGCACTGCTCATCGAACTCCCCGGAATTCGCGTTCAGGATACCGGCCACATTCCTGGCGTATTCGATCACTGCCACCTGCATGCCTAAGCAGATGCCGAAGTACGCCAGCCCCTTCTCCCTGGCATACCTCACCGCCAGAATCATTCCCTCGATGCCCCTGCTCCCAAAACCTCCCGGCACCAAAATGCCGTCCAGCCCTGCAAGGCGCTCCTCATAGCTTTCCTGGGTCAGCTCCTCGGAGTCGATCCACTGAATCTCCACCTGGGCCTGATGCTCATAGCCCGCATGGCGCAGGGCCTCGGCCACGGAGAGATAGGCATCGTGCAGGCCCACGTATTTTCCCACCAGGCCGATATGAACCGTGCGGGACTTCACCTTGCTGCGCTCCACCATCTGAATCCATTCCTCCAGATTCGGCACACCTGTCTCCAGCCCCAGCTCTCTACAGACCACCTCTGAGAAATGGGACTTCTCCAGCATCAGCGGCGCCTCATAGAGGTTGGGCAGGGTGATGTTCTCTATCACGCAGTCCGGCTTCACATT
>CAOOJO010000143.1 GCA_948496895.1 uncultured Acetatifactor sp.
CCTACGGCTTCTTCCGTTTCCTCACCGAAGTCCAGGGCATACAGCCAGTTGTCACGGGTGCCGTGTGGGCCGGCATGTGCCTCCCCTCCCGGAAGGGAGAGGAGCTTCTCCTTCATGGCATGGTGGTCCTTCAGCCCGGGGTGTGCCGCCAGGGTATCTGCAGCCAGTGCTTTTTCAAACTCACGGAACGGTATGAAAGGATCCTTTCCCGGGAAATCCCCGTTCCCGTCAAGGTGGCATACCCTGCCACGGGAGACAATCTCGAAGATGATGTCCTCCCTGACGGTGCAGCCGTTCTCACAGTAGTTCCCTACGGGCGAGGCCGTATGCCACTTCCCGTCCTCCATGGAGCGGTTGAAATAGCGCTCCGGCCCCTCCGTGGTGCAGAACGTGTCCCGGCAGAGCCCGTCATCCTCCAGGTAGAACTCCACCCGGATGCGCCTCCAGCTTTTCTCCCTGCCTTCCCCATTTTGGTTATTTGAGCCAGGCATCTCTTTTATTTCCGCAAGCATGGCACCTCCTTCCTGCTCCAGCAGGGCATAGGCGGGGATGTGGTGCTCCCCCGCCATCCTGATCTCGCCCTGCATCCCGCTGCTGATCCGGCTGCCGCACACGATGACGGCCTTACACAGCCGCAGCACAGAGAGCCCGAAAGCCAGCGCTGCCTCCCGTTCCTCCGGGATGCTGTCGTCCAGGTATTCCGGAAGGAAGCTGTGGGGCGCTATGGCCCTGCAGCCGAAGGTGCCGGATACAAGGCGCGCGTAATGTGCCGCCTTATCCATGTTCTGCCGTATCCCCTCTTGCGTGGGTGCCGACAGGGGCGAACAGATATATACAAGGTCGTTTCCCATTATTTTCATTCAGGCCGCTCCTTTCACTTTGACGGAGAACCGCCTGCTCTCCGTGGTGCTCACATAGTCGTCATAGACATTCGGGTGCTGCGCCTTCAGGCGCTCCAGGCCCTTTTTGTCGATTCCCGTGCGGTAGGCAGGGTTGTAGGAGACTGTATATTCCGTGTTGCCGTCCTTCAGGATGCCGGTACAGCTCGTCCCCATCTCCTCCACGATCTCCGCATAGGCCTCCTTCATCTTCTCGTCCAGCTTCTTCGCCTCGCCTTCATGCTGCGCCTTCTGCTCCTTCAGCTCCAGGTACTTCCGGATGCTGCCCAGGTGCCTGCGCCCCAGCTTCACCTGGTCCGCGTCCTTGTCTGCAGGCCCGCAGTGCTTCCGGATGCTCTCCAGGACCAGGTCGGGCTTCTCGGTGTAGGGCGGCTCCACGCCCTTCTCCACGTTCTCCCTCCAGAAGTATTCCTCCTCCGCGATCAGGTCCTCCTCGATGTCAAGGTCCCGCTCCATGTAGCGGATGAAGAACTCGTTCTCGTTGTTCCCGTACAGGCAGGCGAAGTACATCTTACCCACGTTCATCACCGCCATGTAGTGCCGTCCCTGGTACTCGTAGTTGACCGGGGTGGAGCCGTCGGCCCATTTGTTCTGGCAGTTGTAGTTGGTGGTCTTGCACTCCAGGATGCCCGTTGTGCCGTCTGGGAAGTCTATGAAGAAGTCCACGTCCGCCAGCATGAACGGGTAGAGCGGGTGGCGGAACATCTTCCGGACAGGGTACACCTTGAGCCCTGTCTTCCTGGAGAAGATCTCCGCCACCAGGTCCTCCAGTCTGTGCCCCACTTCCTTCGCAACCCAGTTGTCTTCCTCCTCGTCCATGACGGCCTGGATGCCGCACTTGTCGTAGTACAGGTCCCGCTTCGTGCAGAAAGGCGACATGCCCATGATGGCTGCCGCATCGCTGCCTCCGATCCCTGCGCGGCGGCAGGAGAGCCAGTCCTCCCGGCTTAAGTCCTCCGTGTCAACGAACACTTCCGCTTCGTAGTTCATGTCCAGTCCCATATCTTCCTCGCTTTCTGCCGTATATCCCGGCTGTATGCTGTTGGCAGGAGAAAAGATGGAGCCCTTTCCTCCTGCCATGTGTTTATTTTGTATATCTGGCTGTGTCCATTCTGTTTATCACGTTTGTACAGCTTTGTTCTTCCCGGCTGCATCCTCTGCCTGCTGTGCGGCCTCCTGGGCTGCGCCCCTGCGGCGGGCGGCCAGGACAAGGGCGTCCTCCCCGACGCCGTCGTCGGCCTTCCGGCTCCTTTTGGCCCTGCGCCTGCACTTCTCTATGGCAGCTGCACGGTCGTAGCCGGTCTTCTCCTGCAGCTCAGCCGTGATCTTCCGGCACCTGTCGCGCATGCGCTCATACTGCATCGCCCCACAGAACCCGAGCTTTTCCCTGCCGGCCTGCAGGAGCTCGTCCAGCATGTCCGCATAGTCCGCGAGGACGTTGCATATGACGGTCAGATCCCCCTGGCAGCTCTCTATGGTCCTCTCCTGCATCCTGTCCACGTCGTAATAGTGGATGGGGACTGCGGCTGTGCCGGTGCATGCTCCCTGCTCCATGATCCCTATTGAGTCCTTTACCATTTTAACGGCCTCCCTTCCTTGAAGATGGTCAGTCTTTTATGGGACATATCATAAAGATAGACGCTGTTGGACAGCCATTCGCTCCTGGGCACCAGGGTTTCGTTTATCTCCTGCACGTCCTCAGTGTCCATAAGCCCGTCTTCATCCCGGTACGGGACAGCGATGACCTCATGCACGCTGCTGGGATAGATGACCAGGCTGCATCCCTTCTCTTCAGCCATTTCCTGGAGGAAGGCCGTGTTCAGGAGGCCTGCGGCCCCAAAGCGCTGTCCGGGGCTGGTTATCACATACACCTCGGCCTTTTTCCCTGCCTTCCGCACCGCTTCCTCAAATGCCTCCTTCATCCCGTCAGGCCCTTCCTCCATCAGCTCCCGGACCACGCCTGTGGCCTCCATGGCCTGGCAGCCGTCCTCCGCAAGGAGCCTCTCCATGCCGAGGCGGTACAGCTCCTCCTCTGTGGTCCCCCAGCTTCCTGCCACCCTGCCCGTGACCCGGGCGATGGCGTACCTGATGCCGGTCGCTTCCTCCATGTCCAGGTAATAGGCTGCGGCAAGGTCCAGGAACCTCCTGTGGGGCCTTCCTGCCAGTCCTGCGGAATTGGCCCTGTAGTTGACGGCCTCTATCCTCACCATGCCCTCAAGCTGCCCGGGGCTGTACAGCCCCCTGGCGATGTCCCGGGAGGCCTCCTCCTGCAGGTAGGTCTGGAGGATGGCCTCCGGAAGCTCTTCCGGCGGCCTCCCCTCCGCGATGCAGTGCAGGATGGCCTCTTCCAGGCATACCACTGTGGCCTCTGCATCCCCTTTCCTGTGGATGCGTATCCCGTGCCGGACAGGGCCGCTGCCGCCCTTCACGTCCCGGGGGGCTGTGCTGTACCTCTCCCCGAGCCTCATACCCAGCATCTCCATGACATCGTTCCGGAACTGTTCCCTCATCCTTTTCTCCTCCTTCCTACCATCTGTATGCCCCGGGCACGTCATATCCCGTCCAGTCCACGGACAGCGCCCTGGCCACGGTCTCCTCCATCCTGGCGATCCTGCCCCCGTCCCAGCCCTCGCAGGCGAGCATGAAGGGGATCTCCGAGATGCCGAAATAGATGTCATGGGCCGTGCAGGGGCCCTCCCCATACTGCGCCAGGAAGAGCTCCACGGCCTCGGCCTCGTATTTCCGGGGGATGCCCAGCCTGTCCATGACGCCCTTCATGCAGTTGGCCGGGGTCCTGATGTCGATCTTCAGGAGCTTCACCAGGTTCCCGGCGGCAAGCTGGTACTTCCCGTACAGGAGCTTCAGCTGGGCGTCGAACTCGCTGAGCGAGCTGCCGTTCCTGTGCCCCAGCCGCAGCGGGCTGCCCAGGCTGATGGTGGTGCATCCCTTTCCGTATACCAGCATGGGGTAGATGTTGGCCCCGCCTGAGCCGGTGTCGGATGTTGTCACCTTCACCATGGGGACCATCTCCTCGGCTGTCCTCCCGTGCAGGGCCAGCTCATCCCTGTAGGCGTCCAGGAGGGCGTCCTCGCCGGTGAGCTGCCAGACGGCGGACACCATGTCATGCTCATAGAATCCCTCCATGTAGCGGCAGCCCTTGAAGTTCCCCGTCAGGTAGTCCACGGTATGCAGGAACACCTGCTCCATGTCCAGCACGGCGTAGTCGTGGCAGTCGCCTCCCAGTACGGCGGAGACCTTGCCCTCGGAGATGCGCAGCAGCGCCTCCCCTTTCGCCGCCTTCAGGCAGTCGTTCAGGATCCTGGCGTACACATTCTTCTCCACCCTGCGCAGCCCCGCGCCGGAGATCCCCGCACGGTCAAGGATGCTCTTAATCGCGCAGTTCCTCACCGGGTAATACTGGTTCCGTACCTTCAGCAGGAGCCCCGTGTTGACGATGGTGTCCGCGATGATCTCCTCGTCCAGCCCCTCGTCCGCATACCTCTCCTTCATTTCCTCCTCCACTTTGCTCCCGCTGGTGATCGCCACCAGGCGCAGGTTCCTGGCGCTCTTCCTCTGCCAGGATGAGTTCCTCCCGATGCTCTTTAAGCACTCCAGGAAGTCCTCCTGCTTCCGGAACACGCCGCAGTAGTCGTCTGCAAATACCCTTGTCTCATACATTCTTCTTTCCACCTTTCTTTTTTCTCTCCCTTTCGGAGGCTTCTTTATCCAGCCGCTTGTGCGGGCAAGCCCTTATGGGCATTTCTGGCAACAAAAAAGGAATGGCCCGTAAAGGGTTCCATTCCTTACTGCGTGTGGCAATCCACAAGTCTGTTTCTCCTGGCAGTTCATGCCATAGAAACAAAAAAGTGCCAAAAGACTGCCATGCCCATGCATGGTATCCTCTGGCACTACATACAATCTTAAACAGCGTATGCCCCGGTTCTCCCTGATGGGAGCCGGAACCTGCCGGTAGCTTTGGAGGGTGCGGACATATCGGGTATGTCCAGCCTGCCCCCGTTCCCCGTCTGCAGGTGAAGCATAAAAATCAATTACGGGTCTATCTTAGCACAATATCTTGTGTTGTGTCAACTTGAATATACCATATATGCGGATTTTATTTGTTTCCTTTCATCCCAATTTCACCTTCCAAAAAAATTTTTTCAACTTTTTTTAAAATTTTTTCAAGTTTTTGGCCTCTCCCGGGTATTTACTTTATAGATCGGTCTTCTGATCCGGTCGTTCCGTTCTTTGACAGCTGAAGAACATACACCGCCATGTATATGGGTTCCGGCGGGTGGCTCACTGCCTGCAGTCTGCCCTCCGTCCGGATTGAATCGCACACAGTGCAGCCAGGGGCAACGCGGCCCGAGGGGGCGCAGGAAACGGTGGCGGAAGGTATGTGTAGGTTTACATATCAACTTTTAATGAGGTCTAATATGAATAAAACAAAGGACGATTTACCACAATATGAGGATTTTCGTAAATATTCTGTGGAGGAAATTGCACAGATGCTGGGAGTAGGAAAAACAAAGACAAGGGAATTGCTGCAAAGCAGACTTCTCCCGGTAACCAAAATTGGACGAGACTATTTTACGTCCAAAACCGCAATACAAGCGTTCTTAGTAAAGAACGTCGGAAAAGAACTATATTTTTAATAGGCAAATTACATTGTCAAACCACTTTCCATGTAATATAATGCTTATACGACTTACTGCTTCCATTCGCAATAAGGTATAGTCCTTTTCTACAGAAAGGAGCGTACAGCAATGGCGAATGAAACAACAGCAAAATCTCGGCGCAGCAAAGGTGACGGCACTATATTCAAAAACAACAAAGGAAGGTGGATAGCCAGATATAACAGAACGGGAATGCCTCCCAAAGAATTTTCCGGTAAAACGAAATCCGAAGTAAAAGCAAAGCTGGATGAATACAAGCTTCTGGTGCAAACAGGCGAGGTGGTCAGTTTAAAAGTCACAGTCGAACAATATGCCGTTAAATTCCTGCACTATAAAAGCCAGCAGGTACTGCGGAAGAATTTTAAACAGACTGCATATGACCGCACGGAATCCATTTTTGAACACCATATTAAGCCACATCGCATCTCCCGTGTCTTGATGTGTAATCTGAAACCATCGGACATTCAGGAATTGCTGGATGAAATGCAGCCAAATTACAGCTACTCCACAATCAGAAAAGTTTATCTTTTTCTGCACTCTATGGTTAAGTATGGCAAGACAGAAAAGGATCTCCCCAAAACCTATGATCCATTCATCACTGTTGAAATGCCAGACGAAGCAGCTGTCGGTATAAAGACGAAGCAGATTGAGATGATTTCGGAAGAATATATTGGAAAGATTAAGGAGGTAGCCCTGTCATGTAAACCCGATGGGACTCTGAATTACCGCTATGGGCCCGCACTTGTCTTCGTGTTGAATACCGGCCTGAGAGAGGGAGAGCTTCTGGCTCTGTCAAAAAATGGTATCCAGAAAGATTCCGAGGGGCGCATGAGCATCCATATTGCAGAAACTGTCAGCTGCGTGAAAAACAGGGACACGCGTATCGCAAAGCATTATACCCAGATTATCACACCTCCAAAATATCCCCGAAGCAACAGGGTGATTCCTTTAAATCAGGAAGCCCTGAAATGCCTGAATATCATGCTGGAGACTTATGGACAGCACCAAATCCGGGATGATTTAATCGTATGTACCAATACCGGTAATTTCCCTACCAGCCGGAACATACAGGAGACGCTTGACAGAATCTTACGCAAATGTGAGCTGCCGCATTACGGAACCCATGCTCTGAGACATACCTTTGCGACAAGATTACTCAGCAAAACATCAAGTCATCAGGACATAAAGGCAGTGGCCGAACTGCTGGGCGATGACTATAAGGTCGTTATCAAGACATATCTTCATACTGATACCGGTGGAAAGCATGATTTGGTTGACCAG
>CAOOJO010000144.1 GCA_948496895.1 uncultured Acetatifactor sp.
TATCTGGCCGGGGTGGAGTGCGAGGATGAGGCCCAGGCTCCGGAGGGCTGGACGCAATGGGTCATTCCCGGCTTTGAATATCTCTGCGCGGAGTGCGACGGCGGTGATACCTTCCCGGAAATGCTGCGCTGGCTGGAGGAGAACCGCCTCTCCCTGGCAGGGGCCGTACATGATTTCACCTGCCCGGAGACAGGGAAGCAGTATATGTTCTTCCCCATCCGGCGGCTTTGATTCCGCAGGGAGCAATAGGCAGCCCCTACCTATCGGGAACCCCCGTCATCCAGCAGAATCGTGGCATCCGCGAACCGGTTGAAGTCCAGCCTGTGGGCCACGCTGAGCACAGTGGCCCCTCGGCTCTTCTGCTCCTGGCGCAAAAGCATTGCCATGGCCTCCTGGGCAGCTCCGTCCAGCTGACTGGTGGCTTCGTCCAGGAGGATCACTTTCCTTTCTTCCAAAAGGCATCTGGCCATGGCAATCCTCTGCCGCTCCCCGCCGGACAGCGCCATGCCCTGCTCCCCGATCTTCCGGTCAAGGCCGCCCTCTATCTGCGCCAGGATCCCTGTCCTCTCCGCCGCGTCCTGCAGCTCCTCCTCTGTGGCGTCCGGCCTTGCCAGCAGCAGATTGTCCCGAATGGTCCCCTGCCGCAGCACAGGCTCCTGGGGCACATAGGAGATGGCTCTGCGCAGGTCATACAGATCGATTTCTTCCAAGGGCTTTCCGTCCACCCGGATCGTGCCCCCGTCCACCTGGTAGAACCGCAGCAGCAGCTCCAGGACGGTGCTTTTTCCCACACCGCTCTCGCCCCTTATCCCTACCCAGTTCCCCTGCTTTATCCGCAGGTTCTTATGGTTCAGGATGTCCTTCTCCGTGCGGGGATACCGGAAAGTCACGTCTTCGAAGACAATCTCATCTTCAAAGCGCCAACTGTCTTTTCCCGGGCTGTCCCGCTCGTCCTCCAGTTCCAGGTAGCCCTGCACGGCGCTGACCTGTCCCCTGGCTTTCCTGTATCCGTTGTAGATGGAAATCAGATCGGTAAAAACAGCGTGTATCCTGACGCCGTAGCCCACCGCCGCGGTCATGTAGCCGATGGAAATGGCCCGGCTAGCGGCCAGCAGAGCCGCCAGGATGAATGTGGCCCCATAGAAGAATCCCGGCATCAGGGTATGGGATATGCCTCCTACGAAATTGTCATAGAACGCCACCTTGCCCCAGAGCTTCAGCACGCTGCCCTGGATTTCCTCCACCCTCCTGCTTTCCTGCTCCTCCAGCACCTGGGCCTTCACCAGGCGTATGGAGCGGAAAGCCTCCTGCATCTGCTTCTGATACCTGGCATTGAAGTCCACCACCCTGGCGATCAGGGACTGGAGCCTGTCCCCCACCAGCTTCATCAGCCCTAAGCTCACCGGGATGTACAGCACCTGGAACAGGGCCAGGAAGCTATGAATCCTCCACAGCAGCAGGAAAATCAGGATGCCGCATGCCCCATTGGCCAGAAGCTTGGGCAGGTCGATCGTCCACACCGCGATATAGGACACGATGTCGGCGGAGGCCTTCTGGGCCAGCTCTGCGGAATGGTTCCCGTCAAAGAACGCCATGGGCTGATGGATCAGCTTGTCGAAGCATTCCAGGTTCATGCAGGCGATGAGCCTGCGGCTTTGGAGCATCAGGTAGTACTGATACCAGTTGTAGCCAAAGGTCACCAGCACGGGAATGCCGCAGAAAGCCAGGATGCCAAGGACCACCTTCCCGGTCTCCCCGGCGGGGATGTAGGCGTCGATCACCGGCGGCATCAGCATCACCGGAATCAGGGACGCTGCCTGGAGCAGCATGGACAGGAAGAAAGACATGGCGGCTATCTGCGCCACCTTTCTTCGAAACAGCCTTTTGCTCTGTGTCGTTCCCATTTCTCCTCCTTTCCTGCCTCATGGGCAGCATCACCAGCATGTCCGAATCCTGCATGCCTTCCGAATTCATTCAACTCAGCTTGAATGGCCTCACATTCTTTCTGTCTCATATCAGAGGAAATCCAGGAAGTCGTAGGACAGGACTTCCTTTGCCACCGGGTCTGTCTCGCTGTATTCCAGAAAGCGCTTTCTGGCGTCCTGGCCGATTCTGTCAAGTTTTTCTGCCGCTTCGTCCTCTTCCCCTGTTTCCCGGAGCCTCCTGGCCATGGCTGCGGCAAAGCCGCTGAGATAGTAGTCTGTCTCAGGGCAGCATGGGATTCCCCCTAGAGCCTCCAGCCCGGCGCAGACAGCCAGGGCCGCCTGGGCCTTCTCTTTCGTGGAGAGCCCTTGGCAGAACCAGATTTCGCTGCACTTTTTGTTCACGGCAAAGGCGCCCAGCTCCAGCATGTTGAACCGCAGCTGTCTGGCATGCTCTGTTGTGCCCTTGGCAAAAAGCTGTTCCGTCTTCTGGCCGCAGGTCAGATACCAGTTGGGGATTTCTTTTTTGTACAGCGCCACGGCCTCATGGGTCCTTCCCTGGGCATGGAGCAGCTTGCCCTGCATGTTGATGGCATCCATGCGCAGGAGCGCATTGCTGCAGCCCTCCAGCGTCCTCCGGCACAGGGACAGCAGCTCTTTCCTGTTCTCCAGGAGCACCATGGGGTCATTGTCCACATAGTCCCCTGCCTTATCCCACATATAGTAGTTCATGACTCTGTAGTCATTGGGGTATTTTCTGTAGGCCTCCTCGGACAGCCGGGTATACGCCTGCCTGTCTCCCGCCCGGAAAAGCTTGCCGTGCTCCTCCATGAAGCGCTGGATCTCCTCCTCGATCCGGGCGGCATCATAGCCCATGAGCTCATCGATGGACACACTGAAATAATGGGCCAGCAAAGGCAATAACGAGATATCCGGCAGCGTGTCGCTCCGCTCCCACTTGCTCACTGCGGCACAGGAGACGCCCATGGCCTCGGAGAGCTGCTCCTGGGTAATGCGCTTTTCCAGGCGCAGTCTCCTGATGTTTTCTCCAATGTAGATGTTCATTTGGTTTCCTCTCTGCTCCGTTTCGGTATTGGCTTTTATTATATTGGTGTTTCCCTGCTGTGTACAGATATTCCCAGGAAAGGCTCTCTTAACCCACGGTTAATCTTTAAAACCACAAAAGCTGCCGGGCAAGGGCAGCTTTTGACGTCTGGCGGCAATGAATTCCAGGGTTCCCCCGTATCTTCAAAGCCCCAAAAACTCCATATTGACGGATTTTTCCGTAAACCCGTATTTCTCATACATGGCCCTGGCTGCCGCATTCCTGGCGTTGACCTGCAGCTCCAGGCCATCATACTTCCGCTCCCGGCACATCTCCAGCAGGGTATCGAAGAGTTTATGGCCGATGCCACGGCCCCGATACTTCTCCTCCACCGCCATGGAGTCCACGAACAGCACCTCCCGCTCCTTTACCGGGCCGCCGCAGGTTTGGCGGACAAGGTAAATCAGAAGCCCCACCACTTTCCCCTCCAGATCCGCCACAAAAATCTGCTGCTCGGCCAGATGGGCCTGGTATCTGTCGTAAGGCAGTATGGGATCCATATCGACATAGATGTCCGGCCTCCAGCCCACATGCATCCTGTGTACCTGTTTCATGATGCGTTCCACCGCGTCATAGTCCTGCTCTGTTGCCAGCCTTATCGTCACCATCGCTCCTGATTCCCTTCTGGTTTTGTCTATTATTTCGGTTCTGTCTGTCATTCCACTTTTGCCGCTTAGAAGCTTTTTGCACACTTCAGCCCCCTCAGATACTTTTTCTGCTCCGGAGCTATGCGATTGCTCTCGCGGGCTTTCTGGATGGCCTTGTTGTGCGTCCAGGCATCCAACCGTCTCTCCTCCAGGAACGGGAGCACCCTCTCGTACTGCTTGGCCAGGGCCGTGGCGAAATACCATGCCCGCATCATGTTGACATAGTACTCCTCCGAATGGATCTCTGCCACCCACTCGGGGCACTCTGGCCGGAACGCCTCATCCAGATAGAAGCGCATCAGCATCCCTATTCCAAAGCGGATGGTGTATGTCTCCGTGGAGGAAATCCACCGGCGGATAGGCTCCAGAAGCTCGTCCGTGTGCCTGGCGAACACTTTCGGAGCCATCATGTCGCAGGTGGCCCAATTGTCGATGTAAGGCAGGAAGCGCTCCGTCTGCTCCAGGCATTCCCCATAGTCTTTAAACTGCTCTACGATAAAGGCATGGACATTATCTTCGTCATAGTACTTATGGGGAAGCTGTCCCAGGAATTCCCCGATTCGGGGGTCCTTCGCCCATTTTTTTGCCAGCGTGCGGACTTGCGGGGTGCGCACACCGATAATCTTCTCCCGTGCCACGGTGGGAATCAGTTTTGCGTGGAAGTCCCTGTAGCCCTCGTCTCGCAGTTCCCACAATTCAGCTTGTATTATATCGGCTATACGTTCATCTGTCCGCTCTTCCATTTGCCTTTTATCCTCTCCGCCCAATCTTCTGGCCATGCATCGCCATACATCCTGCAGCCCGTCCTGTCCGTCCTTCTGCGGATTCTGCAGAAGCTCAAATCGCCTATCCAGATCCCTCTTGACCTTCTAATCCGCCAGGCTCCCATAAAAATCCACCGCGCCGTCAATTTCCTCCTGTGTGGGATGTCCCTTCGCGATGCCCCCTACTAGCTTGAACGGCCCAAAGGTGTCAAAGCCGCGGCATCCATAGACTCCAAGCACCTTGCAGCCCCTTGCCGCGGCCTTCGCCGAAACCGAATTCGCGTATTTTCCACTGTCGTTCCCGCAGGTATACAGGAAAAATACCTCTTTCCCCTTTGGCAGAGAGTCGCCCACGAACCGCTCCGTGGCCTCATAAAATTTTCCGAAGGCCACGCCGGATGCTATGCCAATCCTGTCATAGGCGCTCAAATCCATTGCAACAGCTTCCTCCACCGTCGCTGTCCGGATTCCATATCGCTCCGCCACCGCATCCACCAGTTTTTTGGTGTTGCCGTGATGGGTGGACTCATAGATGAGAATCGTTTTCATTTCATGTCTCCTTTTGCTCTTCGTCAGGTTTGTTTCGGAAAATCTCGTATCATGTCACCACCTGTGGCTATGCTGTCATAGAGGATGGTTCTCTATCGATATCCCGCCTTTTTCATCTCCATGCCAAATGCTTTCTTCGACAGGTTCGCGCGCCTGGCGGCATCTCCCGCTTCCAGGATGCCGTCGTTTACCAGGGTGCATAGGGTCTTGAGGGTTCCCAGCCTTTCGCCCTGCTTTCTGCCCTGCTTTCTGCCCTGTTTTCTGCCCACCTTCAAGCCTTTCTTCATTTCGTGTTTTTTCATGTCTTCTATCGCTTTACACATATCCGCCTCTTCCTCCCCTTCCTCCTGGTTCTGCACATACTGCAGATGTTTTCTGATGTCGCCGATATTCGTGAACACATCTATCACGTCCACCGCACTCCTTGGTATCCTGCTGAAGTACTCCCTGTTCTCCAGGATGTACTGCTCATACCGTTTCTTGGAGCCAGTGCGTTTCAGGATTCCCAGCACATACTTCAGGTCGGAGTCCATCCTGCTCAGATTCTCGTCCGATATAGAGCGCATGGGAATCATGGCCGTCCGATAGTTCCCTACCAGCTTGCGGAGCTTATGGGGCAGCGGCGACATGTCCCCCATCATCCCTTTCAGGGTTCTGGGGCCGCTCCATTCCTTCTTCCCCCAGTACAGCGTCAGGCTCACCACCGGCTCCAGCACGTCCGCTTTCCGGTAGCGGTATTTGAAGTCATCCTCCCGGCCATATCTGACGCGCTTCTCCTCGTTCCTCTCCTGTATGGCCTCTATCCCTCTCCCGTAGGTAAGGCAGTCCATCTCCATAAGCCGCCAAGGATAGGTCAGGTTGGTGGTCTGCTGGTTCTCAATCCCCAGCAGGAAGCGCACGCCCCAGGCCCTGGCTTCCCCCAGGTAGTCCCTCTCCCGGAACGTCAGCTTCCCTTTTGCGTCCCGCGTCGGCAGGAAGCCGTCCGCCTGGCTGCATTCCCAGTCCTTCGGCAGCTCCTCCCCCAGATAGTACTCCAATACCGAACGTATCCTGTCCGGGCGCTTCATGTATACCTTCAGCGCATTGTTTGGTTCCCCCATGGCACTCCTCTCCGCAGGGGTACGAATATAGTACAGCGCCGCGGAATCCTCCTCGGGCGGAATCCGTTCCTTTCCCCTGCTTATGTCAAATCATTGGTCTTAAGCAGGGAGTTCTGAATGGTAGAATGTCAGAAGTTTAAGTCCCGCGCTGCCTGGCGCGGCCCGAATGTCCTGCTTGCCGAATCTGTCTGGAGCTGTCTGCGCTCCATTGGATGGACTTAAGTATAGCACAATGCCTTCTTCATGGCAAGTTGAAATTTCATGAAATCCGAAATCCCCTATGGAAATACTCCGAAAGTCCTCTATTCAAACTGCGCCCGGAACAGGCGGTAATATCCCCCCTGCAGGCCCATCAGGTACTCATGGGTTCCCTGCTCCAGGATCCTGCCCTGCTCCATGTAGACGATCACATCGCATGCGGTGACGGAGGACAGCCTGTGGGACACGAAAATCACCGTCTTATCCTTCAGCTGCCGGAACACGGTCCTGTAGAATTCCCGTTCAAAGAACACATCCATGGCGGCGGTAGGCTCGTCCATAATGACGATATCACTGTCTTTATAGAAGGCCCTGGCCAGCGCCAGCCGCTGCAGCTGTCCGCCTGAGAACAGGACTCCCTCCTCGTCCAGCTCCCTTGTCAACTGCAGCCCCAAATCCGGGACGCCGCCTTCACCATAGGCTCTGCCGCAGCCTCCGCCGCACTCCTTACCGCCTCCATACCACCCGGCCCTCCCCAGAGCCCGCACCAGCCTGTCCTCCTCCGCCTC
>CAOOJO010000145.1 GCA_948496895.1 uncultured Acetatifactor sp.
CCCCTGTGCCGGACAGTGGAGGACTGCGCAGTGGTGCTGGAGGCGATTGCCGCGCCCGGAGAGGAAGAATCAGCGGGAGATTCTGCCGGGAGGAAAATCCAGGATTCTACGTATTTAAATAGAGAAGACATCGATTTTACATCTGCCCTGAAAAAGGACGTAAGGGGCATGCGCATCGGTATCCCCAGGGACTATCTCGGCCAGGGGCTTGATATTCAGGTCAGGGATGCCGTTCTGGCGGCGGCAGAGCTCCTTAGGGAAAACGGAGCTGTGGTGGAGGAGTTCGACCTGAGCCTGGTGGAATACGCCATCCCCACCTATTATACCATCGCGGCAGCCGAAGCCAGCTCCAACCTGGAGCGTTTCGACGGCATCAAGTACGGCTACCGGGCTTCAGGCGCGGAGGAGCTGCACCAGATGTACAAAAAGACCCGCTCCGAAGGCTTCGGCCCGGAGGTGAAGCGCCGCGTCATGCTGGGCAGCTTCGTATTGAGCTCCGGCTATTATGATGCCTATTACCTGAAGGCCCTGCGGGTGAAGGCCATGATAAAGAAGGCCTTTGACAGAGCCTACGCCAGATACGACTGCATCCTGGGGCCTGTAGCGCCCACCACCGCGCCCAGGCTGGGTGAGAGCCTGGACGACCCGCTGAAGATGTATCTGGGGGATATCTACACCATATCCGTGAACCTGGCGGGGCTGCCGGCCATCAGCGTCCCCTGCGGCGCGGACGGGAACGGCCTGCCCATCGGTCTGCAGCTGATCGGCGACTGCTTCCAGGAGAAGAAGATACTGCAGGCGGCGTACAGCTACGAGCAGTTCAGAAAGGGCGTACAGGGGTGAGGCGCCGGGCGGACGGCTGCTGAACCGGAAGAAGGAGGGACGGCAATGGCGAAATATTACGAAACTGTCATCGGCCTGGAGGTACATGTGGAGCTTGCCACCAGGACCAAGATGTTCTGCGGATGCTCCACGGCCTTCGGCGGGAGGCCCAATTCCCATACCTGTCCTGTGTGCACTGGCATGCCCGGGACGCTGCCGGTATTGAACCGCAAAGTCCTGGAGCACGCGGTGGCGGTAGGGCTGGCCACCAACTGTCAGATTACAAGGTATTGCAAATTCGACCGGAAGAACTATTTTTATCCGGACAATCCCCAGAACTACCAGATATCCCAGCTCTACCTTCCCATCTGCCGGAACGGCTATGTGGAGATCGACCTGGGGGAGGCAGGCGCGGAGGGCGCTCCCGGGGGAAAGAAGCGAATCGGCATCCATGAGATCCACATGGAGGAGGATGCCGGAAAGCTGATTCACGATGACTGGGAGGACTGCACCCTGGTGGACTACAACCGGTCCGGCGTGCCCCTGATAGAAATCGTGTCCGAGCCGGACATGCGCAGCGCCGACGAGGTCATCGCCTATCTGGAGAAGCTGCGCCTCATCATCCAGTACCTGGGGGCCAGCGACTGCAAGCTCCAGGAGGGCTCCATGCGGGCGGACGTGAACCTGTCCGTGCGGGAGGCGGGAGCGGAAGGGTATGGCACCCGCACCGAGATGAAGAACCTGAACTCCTTCCACGCCATAGCCAGGGCCATCGAAGGGGAGCGGAACCGCCAGATAGATCTGCTGGAGGCGGGTAAGGCCGTGGTGCAGGAGACCAGGCGCTGGGACGACTTAAAGGGGACCTCCTACGCCATGCGCTCCAAGGAGGACGCCCAGGACTACCGCTACTTCCCGGATCCCGACCTGGTGCCCATAAGCATCGACGATGCCTTCCTGGAGGAAATCCGCGCCAGGCAGCCTGAGTTCCGCACGGAAAAGATGGCACGATACAAAGCGGAATACGAAATTCCAGACTACGACATTGAAATCATTACGGGGTCAAAGCATATGGCTGACATCTTCGAAGCCACCGTGGCCCTGGGGGCCCAGCCCAAGAAGGTATCCAACTGGCTGATGGTGGAGACCCTGCGTCTGCTAAAGGAAAAAGAGCTGGATGCCGAGGACATCCGTTTCTCGCCGGAGCATCTGGCCAGGCTCATCGAGCTCGCGGAGAGCAAGGCCATCAACTCCACGGTAGCCAAGGAGGTGTTCGAGCTGATGTTCGAGGAGGACATCGACCCGGAAGCGTATGTGGAGGAGAAGGGGCTGAAGATGGTAAGCGACACGGACGCCCTGCGCAGAGTGGTGGAGGAGGTCATCGCGGCCAATCCGAAATCCGTGCAGGACTACCGCGGCGGCAAGGACAGGGCCATAGGCTTCCTGGTGGGCCAGACCATGAAGGCCATGAGGGGCAAGGCGGATCCCGCCAGCGTCACCCGGCTTTTGAAGGAGCTGCTGTCATAGAAGGCAGCATAGAGCTTGACAGGAAAAAGGACAGCCGGTCTTTACGACGGCTGTCCTGATTTATCTACTTTAGAAGGAAATCCACATACTTCGAAACCGTCTCCAGATGGGGGCTGGTGGCGGGCACTGCCAGGATGCCTTCCCCGCTGAGGAAAATGTAGGTCTCATTCAGGGCCTTTGCCTCTCCCAGGCAGATGCCCACGGGCACGGGCTGCTCCATGGCTTCCGGCTTTCTGGGATCCGGACGTTCCGGCAGGTCCGCGGTGTCATAATCCGGATCCATCTGGGCCTCGCTGACAGCGTCCGCCACAGCCTGATCCATGTAGAAGAAATAGGGTTCATATGCCTCCAGCTGTTCGGCCGTGAGCACCTCCCTGAGGTCGTAGAAGGTTTCGCTGTAGGCGTACTGTCCTATGACGACCTCGTCCGACAGGAAGGCATCGATTTCCCCCGCCGCCACCAGCACCATCACCTTCTGGATGGAGGCGGCGGTGTTCTGGTCCGTGGAGCTGTAATCTATCTGCATGCTGGAATCGGCCATGATATCGAATTCCTCTGTGTCGATGCCCGCGTATTCGGCGAAGGACGCCAGATACTCCTCCCCGGTGCCGATGTCGAAGGCATTGACCAGGGAGACGGAGAACGCCATTTCCTTACTGGTGACTATATTGTAGATCATGGAGCCGGCGAAGCCGACGATTGCCACCGCGGCCACCACATGCCATTTATAGTAGTCGAGGAAATATCGGAACTTCTGTTTCGGGGTACCGTGCTTCAGCGCTTCCCGCTCTTCTCTGAATTCATCCATTACCGGCATGGCTTGTCCACCTTTCCTGTTTGCAGGCGTCATCCCGCCGCCTGTATTTACCCTTCAAATCATAATACTTTCCATGCGGGATTGTCAATGCATCTATTGTTACAAGATTCTAAAAAAAGGATAAAAAAGCGACGGGATGAAAAACTGCCGTGAAACTGTCTTGCAAGTTGGCGGAAGATAGTTTATTATGATAAATAGGAATTGGCACCAAAAATCAAGACAAAGGAAGGATAATGAAAAATGAGTGACGCTTATGTGGAATGTTTGGTAAAGGCGAAGCCCTCCGTATTGGGCAAGATAGGCGGTTTCGTGCTGACCGCGCTGACGGTGATCTGCGTGCTGGCCATATTCGTGCTGCCGCCCCTGATGCTGTTCGCCTTCATCGGCGCGATCCTGTTCGGGGTGGGGGCCTATTTCGTGAAGATGTTCACGGATCTGGAGTATGAGTACCTCTACCTGGACAAGGAGCTGGTGGTGGACAAGATCATGAATAAGTCCAGGCGCAAGAGGGTGGCCACGTACCAGCTGGACAGGATAGAGATTCTGGCGCCCATCAAGAGCTACCACCTGGACAATTTCAGGAACCGCAACGTGAACAAGCAGAAGGACTACAGCATCGGCGAGGAGCTGCAGCCGGACAAGCGCTACCTGATGTTCTACGAGGGCGGGGAGAAGATCACGCTCAGCCCTTCCGAGGAGATGATCAAGCTCATGAAAAATGTGGCCCCCAGGAAAGTTTTTTCCGATTAAGCTTATTGACAGCAGAGGAAAATTTTGGTAAACTCAGAGGAATTACAGTTCAGGGAGCTGGAGACAGTCTCAAGTTATACTGCATAACGCTGAACACTGCCTAATGTAATCATGCGATGAAACCAGTCAGCGTTATGCAGTCTGGTTTCACGGCAAGTGAAATCGTTAAGCAGTATACATTACAGTAGGCGGCGATTGAACAGGAGGAGAGTATGGGACAGATTATCGGTGAGGGCATAACCTTTGACGACGTGCTGTTAGTACCTGCGTACTCGCAGGTGGTACCGAATCAGGTAGAGCTGGACACATGGCTGACGAAGAGAATCAAACTGAACATTCCGATGATGAGCGCAGGGATGGACACGGTGACAGAGCACCGCATGGCCATAGCCATGGCCAGACAGGGCGGCATCGGCATCATCCACAAGAACATGTCCATCGAGGCCCAGGCCGAAGAGGTGGACAAGGTCAAGCGTTCTGAGAACGGCGTCATCACGGATCCGTTCTCCCTGACTCCTGAACATACGCTGGGAGACGCGGACGCCCTGATGGCAAAATTCCGCATTTCCGGCGTACCCGTCACAGAGGGGCGGAAACTGGTGGGCATCATCACCAACCGCGACCTGAAATTCGAGACAGACTTCACCAAGAAAATCAAAGAATCCATGACCAGCGAAGGGCTGATTACCGCCCATGAGGACATCACGCTGGAGGAGGCGAAGCGGATTCTGGCTCATGCCAGGAAGGAAAAGCTTCCCATCGTGGACAAGGACTTCAATCTGAAGGGACTCATCACCATCAAAGACATCGAAAAAGCCATCAAATACCCGCTGGCGGCAAAGGACGCCCAGGGGAGGCTATTGTGCGGCGCGGGCGTAGGGATAACGGCTAACGTGCTGGAGCGGGTGGCCGCTCTGGTGGACGCCAAGGTGGACGTCATCGTGCTGGACAGCGCCCACGGACATTCCGCCAATGTGCTGAACTGCCTGAGGATGATCAAGGAGAAATATCCGGAGCTTCAGGTCATCGCGGGAAATGTGGCCACAAGCGAGGCCGCGAAGGATCTGATTGAGAACGGCGCGGATGCGGTGAAGGTGGGCATCGGCCCCGGCTCCATCTGTACCACCAGGGTCGTAGCCGGAATCGGCGTGCCCCAGATCACGGCAATCATGAACTGCTATGAGGTGGCGAAGCAGTACGGCGTGCCGATCATCGCCGACGGCGGCATCAAGTATTCCGGGGACATCACAAAGGCCATCGCCGCAGGCGGCAGCGTGTGCATGATGGGCAGCATGTTCGCGGGCTGCGAGGAGAGCCCCGGGGACTATGAGCTGTTCCAGGGCAGGAAGTACAAGGTCTACCGCGGCATGGGCTCCATCGCCGCTATGGAGAATGGCAGCAAGGACAGGTATTTCCAGGAGAACGCCAAGAAGCTGGTGCCCGAGGGCGTGGAGGGCCGGGTGGCTTACAAGGGCGATGTGGAGGATACCGTGTTCCAGCTGCTGGGAGGCCTGCGGTCCGGCATGGGCTACTGCGGGGCCCACAATATCCCGGAGCTCCAGGAGAACGGCAGGTTCGTGAAGATATCCGCCGCTTCCCTGAAGGAGAGCCATCCCCACGATATCCATATCACCAAGGAAGCGCCGAACTACAGCGTGGATCAGTAGGAATTGGGAAATAGAGATAGCATGAGATTACAAAAACAGGGAATGTCGGTGAGACATTCCCTGTTCGCTACAAAGCGCTTTACATAAATTTGTCCAGCTCCGCTTCCACCTGGGGCATCTTCTTTATCTTAGGACTGCGGTAAATGCCGCCCCTGGCAACTACCATGCTGAGATTCCTTAAGACGGTCAGGTCTTCCAACGGGTTCCTGGCGCATACGATGAAGTCGGCGCATTTGCCGGGCTCTATGCTTCCGGTCACATCCCCGATGCCGGCAATCTCCGCATTGCGCTTCGTCGCGGTATACAGGGCAAAAGAATTGGGCACCCCGCAGCACTTATGGAAATACTGCAGCTCCCGCCACATATCGTAGTGGGTCACATAGGGGCATCCGGTATCCGTGCCCAGGCCTACGGGGATGTCGTTTGCCAGGCATTGCTTGGCGCATTCCACGATGCCGTGGAAGACCACCTCGCCGTTGTACCGCTCCATATCGGACACGCCGCTGACCTGGGGGTCGAAAAGGGCATAGGGCACTGCCGGGGAGAGGGTGGCCACATGGACCGCGCCCCGCTCCCGGAACAGGCGTAAGATATCCGCGTCCGGCCTCGCGCCGTGCTCGATGGTGTCCACGCCGTTCTCCAGCGCCACCCGCATTCCCTGGGGGCTCTCCACATGGGCGGCCACATGGAAGCCCAGCCTGTGGGCCTCGTCGCAGGCGCTCTTCACCATGGCGGGCTCCATCTTCAGGACGCCCGGCTCCCCTTTTATGGTGGCGTCCAGCACGCCGCCCGTGACCATGAGCTTTATCAGGTCAGGCTTGTCCTTCGCAATCTTCCGGACATATTCCACCGCCTCCTGGGGAGTGGTGGCCTCATAGGCCAGAGACCCCGCCATATGGCCCTCCGGCACGGATATGGCCATATTGGCCGCCAGGATGCGGGGGCCTGGGGCCTTGCCGGAGAGAATCAGGTCCCGGATCCAGGTGTCATAGCTCTCGATGCCCCCCACGGAGCGGAAGGTGGTGACGCCACTGTAAAGCTCCGTGCGGCAGTAGGACTTGTACATATATTCTATGTATTTGCGGGTCAGGGCGTTGGAGGTGGCCAGCTTCACGCTCCTTTTGGCATCCATGGGCTTCCCTGTGGGCTTTCCCCCTGCCGGGATATGGACATGCAGATTGATCAGGCCGGGCATCAGGTACTGGCCGCCCAGGTCGACGACCTCGTACCCCTCCAGCCGACATTCCTTCTCGGGCAGGACTGCCGTGACCA